>NZ_JBJIAK010000032.1:0-69264 GCF_045310915.1 Mycobacterium sp. SMC-17
GGCAGGTAGAACATGAACGTCTGCTCGAATTCGAGCTTGACCTTCTGGCTGACCTCTTCGACCTTGGCCAGCAACGGATCCCGGCCCACCTGCTCGGGTCCGCCGCCGAGATCGTCGTCCCAGTTGGCGCCCCAGGTGACCTTGGTGTCCTGCCCGGTGATCAGCGACTTGGGCCGGGCCACGGGCGTCGTGTCCATCAATGGCGACGACAGCAGGTTGTCGTAGTCGTACGTCCACGGGTCATAGTAGTCGCTGACCGTGGGCAGGTCCGGATTGGCGAAGATGTTCAGCAGCCGCTTGAACCGCGAGCCCGATCTGAGCGTGAGCTTGCCGCGCTTGTTGAGCGTCCACCCGCCCTTCCAGCGCTCCTGGTCCTGGTACTGGCGCGGATAGCCCTGCCCGGGGCGGGTTTCCACATTGTTGAACCAGACGTACTCGACACCGCTGCGGTTGGTCCACGCCTGCTTGCAGGTGACGCTGCAGGTGTGACAGCCGATGCACTTGTCGAGGTTCATCACCATCGCAAGTTGCGCCATGACTCTCATAGGTCAGTACTCCACTTCTTGCGAACGGCGACGGATCGTCGTCACCTCGTCGCGCTGATTACCCGTGGGGCCGTGGTAGTTCAGTGCGAAGGACTGCTGGGCATAGCCGCCGATCAAGTGCGTGGGCTTGATCATGATGCGGGTCAGGGCGTTGTGAATACCGCCGCGCTTGCCGGTCTTCTCGGTACGCGGCACGTCGACCGCCTTGTCCTGGGCGTGGTACATGAAGACCAGGCCCTCGGGCATCCGGTGGCTGACGATCGCGCGCGCGTTCACCACACCGTTGCGGTTGGTGCACTCGATCCAGTCGTTGTCCTTCACCCCGATCTTGGCGGCGTCGACATCCGACATCCAGATCGCCTGTCCACCACGGGAAAGCGTGAGCATGTACAGGTTGTCCTGGTACGCCGAGTGGATGGACCACTTGGAGTGCGGTGTCAGGTAGCGGACGGTGATGCCACCACTGGTGTCACCGACGGCCGGCTCGTCGAACAATGCGGTCATGTCCAACGGCGGGCGGAACGTCGGCAACTGCTCCCCCATCTCGTCCATCCAGTCGTGGTCGAGATAGAAGTGCTGGCGCCCGGTGAGGGTGTGCCACGGCTTGAGCCGCTCGGTGTTGATGGTGAAAGGTGAATAGCGCCGGCCACCGGTTTCGGACCCCGACCACTCCGGCGAGGTGTTGACCGGCATGGGCCGGGACTGGGTGTCCGCGAAGGTGATTCGCTTGCCTTCGTTCTCGGCGGCCAGGTCGACGAGTTCGGTTCCCGTCCGACGCTGCAGGGCCTCAAAGCCCTCCACCGCCAGGCGGCCGTTGGTGGTGCCGGACAGCGCGAGGATGGCTTCGGCCGCGTGCGTGTCCTTGGCCAGCGACGGCCGTCCCGCCGCGACGCCACGATCGGACACTCCGTTGACGCCGGCCAGGTACTCGACTTCGGCATCGGGGTGGGTGGTGACGCCCTTGACCGTCAGACCCAGCGTTTCGACGAGGGGGCCGAGCGCGGCCATCTTGTCGGCCAGCGCCGGGTAGTCGCGTTCCACCGTCACCAGGCGCGGCATGGTCTTTCCCGGAATCGGTTCGCATTCGCCGGCTTTCCAGTCCAGAACCTTTCCGCCGGGCTGGGCGGTGGCGTCGGAGCTGTCGTGGGCCAGCGGCATCGCGACGATGTCCTTGCGCTTACCCAGGTGCTTCTCGGCGAGCCAGGAGAAGCCGCGGGCGATCCGGTGAAAGGCGTCGAAGTCGGTCTTGGTTTCCCACGGCGGCGAGATGGCCGGCGAGAAGGCGTGGACGAAAGGATGCATGTCGGTACTCGAGAGGTCGTGCTTCTCGTACCACGTCGCGGCCGGGAGCACGATGTCCGAGTACAGCGTCGTGCTGGTGTTGCGGAAGTCCAAGGACAGCAGCAGATCCAGCTTCCCTGCCGGTGCCTCGTCGCGCCAGCGTACATCCTGCGGATGTACGCCGTCCTCATCGCTGGCCGCCACGTTGTTGTCGGCGCCCAGCAGGTGCTTGAGGAAGTACTCGTTGCCTTTCGCCGACGAGCCCAGCAGGTTCGACCGCCACACCGTCAGGCAGCGCGGGAAATTCTCCGGAGCATCCGGGTCCTCGCAGGCGAACTGCAGGTGCCCGGACTTCAGGCCGTCCAGTACATGCTGTGCAGCGTCCTTGCCCTGACGCTCGGCTTCGTCGGCCAGATCCAGCGGATTACGGTTGAACGTCGGGTAACTCGGCATCCACCCCAGCCGGCTCGCGAGAGCGATGTTGTCCGCCGCGGTGCGGCCCGCCAGCATGCCGGTGGCGAGCGGTGAGGTCATCGGCTCGGTGGTGAACCTGTCGTAGCGCCACTGGTCGGTGGCCAGGTACCAGAAAACGGTGCCCTGCATCTGGCGCGGTGCCCGCTGCCAGTCCAGCCCGAATGCCAGTGTCCCCCAGCCTGTTACCGGACGACACTTCTCCTGGCCGACGTAGTGTGCCCAGCCGCCGCCGTTGACGCCCTGACAGCCGGTGAGCATCACAAGAGACAGGAACGAGCGGTAGATCTGATCCGAATGGAACCAGTGATTCGTGCCGGCACCCATGAGGATCATCGAGCGGCCTTTGGAACGCTCTGCGTTGTCGGCGAATTCGCGCGCGATACGCTCCGCGGCCTGCGCCGGCACGCCGGTGATGGCCTGCTGCCACGCCGGGGTGTACGGCTCGGTGGCGTCGTCGTAGCCGGTGGGCCAAGTGCCCGGCAGACCGTCACGGGCCACGCCGTACTGGGCAAGCATGAGGTCGAAGACCGTGGTGACACGCTGTCCCGCAACGATTCTGGTCGGGACGCCGCGCTCCAGGACGCCGGGCTGGTCGGTATCGAACCGAGGGAGTGCAACGGTAGCGACATCATTGGCGCCACCGTGCAGCGTGAGGAGGGGGTCGACCCCCTGCAGGTCCAGGTTCCATTTTCCTTCACCGGAGGCCATCATCACCGGCCTACTCGGTGAGGTCCTCGCCGAATACACCGACCCGCACCCGGCCTACGCCCGGCAACCGTCGGCCGCGCTCGCCGGTGTCCTGAGACCTCACCACAAAAATGCGAAAACCCACCGTTGCGAGTCGAACATATGTTCGATATAGTGTGTTATGGGAATCGCACCGGAACTCACCACCAGCCTCGACACCCTCCGCGGCGTGCAGGTCCCCGACGACATGCCCGCGGGCGACATTCTGGAGGCGCTGCCGTACGTGGTGAAGCTGCGCAATGTGATCGATCATCTGGCAGCGATGGTGACCGGGGTGCTGGATCGCCGCGGGGTCGCGGCCGCGCAGGGACGGACGTCGCGGGAGGTGTTGATGGCGTTGGGGTGTGCCCCGTCGGTGGCACAGCGACTGGTGCGTGTCGGCGGCGCGTTGCCAATGTTGCCGACCCTCGCTGCGCACGCTCGCGATGGGGCGATCTCCGGTGAGCATGTGGATGCGATCGTCAAAGGCATCAACCACATCCAAGCCCGCGCACCCGGTGAGGTGGACGAGGAGACCCGGTTCGCGCAGGTGACCGATCTGTTGGGGCAGTTCTTCTCCGGCGCCACCCCCGCAGACATCGACAAACGCGCCCGCCGGCTGGGCAACCGGGTCGCCGCCGCCGAAGGGGGCCTGCCGGCCGCCGAGGATCGGTCGGTCAACACCGTCGAGCACCGCGTCACCTCCGATGGTCGGGTGCAGGTGCGCGCGGACTTGGACGTGGAGGTGGGCGCCAAGCTGGTCGCAGCGATCGAGGAACACTCGGCACCGCGGCCAGAACCCGACGGCACCCCCGACACCCGCACGGCGGGCAGGCGGCGGGCCGACGCGCTGGAAGCGGTGCTGGACATCGCCGCCCGCGGCGGCGACACCGCGTCCGCGCCGCGCACCCAACTGCTGATCACCGTGCCCGCCGACGCCCCCGACCTGGCCACACTGGAATTCATCGGATCGATCAGCACCATGACCCTGGAACGAATCTGCTGCGACACCACCGTCACCACCATGATCGTCGACGGCGAACACGTACCCCTCGATATGGGGCGCGAGAAACGCCTGTTCCCGGCGCACCTACGCAAAGCGCTCTATCACCGCGATGAATGCTGCATCAAATGCGGCGCCCCACCCGGACGCACCCACGCCCACCACATCATCCACTGGACCCACCACGGTGAGACCTCACTAGCCAACGGCTGCCTGCTGTGCCCAGCCTGCCACGCCAACGTCCACCACGACGGCTGGGACGTCGTCATGGGCCTGGACAAACACCCCTGGCTCATCCCACCCGCGGCCGTCGACCCACACCGAAAACCCATCCCCGCATACAACCGCCGCACCATGCACCTCGACACAGCCGCCTAACACGCAAAGCATTGCGCACCTTGACAACTCAATAGAGAACCTGGCCCTCATGTTCGCGCGGCGGGTCGAATTCGCATCCGCCGCGCGAACATCACGGCTCGCCAATTTCGGCAGCGCCTAGGGTGTCCCGATGAAGTCGACGCCGGCGGTGATCGCCGGGCGATGCCGCAGAATCCGGTAGTGGGCCAGCCGGCCCAGGCCCTTCGTGGTCTCGAGCCGCGCGCCAGGCCACACCTCTGCGATCTCGACACTGGACGAGTAGGGGCTGTCCGGATCATCCGGATCGTGGATGAGCAGTAGCGGCCGGTCGCCGGCGTATTTGGCCGACGCGGTGATGTCGGTGCCCAGCAGCGGCATGCCGAGCCGTCGGTCCAGGCGCCGGTGCAGGCGGTCCCGGATCCGCGGCCCGAAGTTGTGGCGTTCGGCGAAAGCGTCCAGGTACCAGGTGAAGTCGCCCATCGGGGCGAGGAACACCAAGCGCCCCGTCTGCGCACCGCGCGCCGCGGCCAGCGCCGCCGCCTTTGCACCCAGCGAATGACCGACTACGGCGTGCGCCGGCCCGTGCTGAGCGATGACGGCCCGCACTGCTTCCGCGCACTCGACGATGGTGGTGCGGCCCGGCGCCAGTGCCCCCGGCTCCGAATCGTGGTGGCTGGGGAGGTCGAACGCGATGACCCGATACCCCGCCGCGACAAGGGGTTTGACGAAAACCGCCATGTGCGCCCGGCACCCGCCCCAGCCGTGTACCAGGTAGACCAACGGGCCCGAACCCCACGACTGCCCGGCAATGCGGTGGCCGTCCCACGCCGCTTCAAACGGCGTGCTGTCCGGCAGACCGGGCGGCATCTTGGTGCTCAGGTCGACGTCCGGAACCGTGCACCACAATTCGGTGGCCCAGCGAGCTCCGATCGCGGGCGCGAACCGCTCCAGCCACCAGAAGGCCCGGCGCGTTCGGGCCGGGACCGGGGGGAGCACACCGGCATCGGTGTCGGTCACCGCTTCGCCGTTTCGAGCCTGACCGGCACGCGATTCCGTCAATGCCATGCGTCAACCACCTTGGTACGAAGAGTGTCATCCTGCGACGACCGTCGCTGACGGTCTGGCACTACCCACGACGGCCCCATCGCAAACATCGGCCACCAGACGCAAATGTCCCCCAAACACTGTGTGTCGGGGGACATTTGAGTCAGCTCGCGCGAGATCAGAGTGGCGTCAGGCCGTGCTTGCGGGCGATGCGGTCGTGCTTCTGCTTGTCGCGCAACAACTTCAGCGACTTGCGCAGCAGCAGCCGGGACTCGTGCGGCTGGATCACGGCATCGATGTAGCCACGTTCTGCCGCGGTCCACGGAATCGCCATGTTGGCGTTGTAGCCCTCGATGAAGTCCGCCTTGATCTTCTGCACCTCGGGCGCATTCGGATCGGGGAAGCGCTTCACCAGCAGCTGCGCCGCACCCTGGGCACCGATCACCGCGATGCGTGCGGTCGGCCAGGCGAAGTTGAGGTCGGCCGACAGCTGCTTCGAGCCCATGACGGCGTAACCACCGCCGTAGGCCTTACGGATCACGAACGTCACCTTCGGCACGTCGGCCTCGACGATGGCGTTGAAGAAGCGGCCACCGCGCTTGATGATGCCGCCGGTCTCCTCGGCGACACCCGGCAGGGCGCCGGGGGTGTCGACGACGAAAACCAAAGGCAGGTTGAAGGAGTCGCAGAACCGGATGAACCCGGCCGCCTTGTCGGAGGCCTCGTTACCGATGGCGCCCGCCATGAACAGCGGCTGGTTGGCGATGACGCCGACCGGCCGGCCGTCGACCCGCGCGAACGCGGTGATCATCTCCGGAGCGCGCTGTTCGGCGATCTCGAAGATGTCGCCGTCGTCGAACATGCGGAGCAGGATGTCCATCATGTCGTAGCCGGCGTTGTCGGCGTCCGGCACGATCTTGTCCAGCTCGAAGTCGCTGGGCGTCAGCTCCGGCTCCAGGCCCGGGTTGACGATCGGCGGGTCGTCCCAGGTGTTGGCAGGCAGGAAGCTCAGGTAGTCGCGGACGTACTGGAAGGCGGCGGCCTCGTCCTCGACGACCTTGTGGATGTTGCCGCGCTGCGCCTGGACATCCGCGCCACCGAGCTCGTCGAAGGTCACGTCCTCGCCGGTGACGTCCTTGATGACGTCCGGGCCGGTGATGAACATGTAGCCCTGATCGCGCACGGCCACCAACAGGTCGGTCTGGATCGGCGAGTACACCGCACCACCGGCGCACTTGCCGAGGATGATCGAGATCTCCGGCACCGTGCCGCGCAGCATCTCGTGGCGGCGGCCGAGCTCGGCGTACCAGGCCAGCGAGGTGACGGCGTCCTGGATGCGGGCACCCGCGGAGTCGTTGATGCCGATGATCGGGCAGCCGACCATGGCCACCCACTCCATCAGCTTGGCGACCTTGCGGCCGAACATCTCGCCGACCGAGCCCTGGAACACCGTCTGGTCATGGCTGAACACCGCGACCGGACGGCCGTCGATGGTGGCGTGGCCGGTCACCACACCGTCGCCGTACAGCGCGTTCGGGTCGCCGGGCGTCTTGGCGAGCGCGCCGATCTCGAAGAAGCTGCCCGGGTCGACGAGCGCGTGGATGCGGGCGCGGGCCGACGGAATGCCCTTCTTGTCGCGCCGCGCCTTGGCCTTCTCGTCACCGGGATCGGCTGCCAGCTCCAGCTTTCGGCGAAGCTCTGCGAGCTTCTCTGCCGTCGTGGCAGGGCTGCGCTGTTCGGTAACTTCAGTCACGGTTCTCCTACTACTTCCCGGCCTGGATCTGGTTGATGGCCTGGCTCATGTGCGCCCCGACCTTGGCAATGTACGGCTCGTCGATGGCCTGGATGTGCTCGCCGCCGATATTCACGACCTCGAGATCGGGCGCGAACTCGCCCCATCCGCCGTCGGGCTGACGGGTCGCGTACGCAGGTTCGAACACGATCGCGTCGTCGTGGTAACGGTCCGCCATGTAGAGCACGACGTGGCCGTCATACGGCTGGATGTCGATGGTGTCCAGCGCGCGGTTGTCGAGATACGACGTGCGCTGGTGCTCGATGATGCCGCCCGGGATCTGCACGCCGCTCTGCGCGACGATGTCCAGCACGAACTTCACCTGGCCCTCGTCGTCGAGCTTCTCCAGCTCCTCGTACGGAATCTCCGGAATCTCGACGTTGAAGGTGCGCTCGGCGAAGCGGGCATAGCGATCCCAGCGGGCTCGCATACCGGCCTGGCTCTTGTCGATCGGCGTGCCGGGTCGCACGCAGTCGATCAACCCGACGTACTGCACATCGGCACCGGCCTGCTTGAGCCCGATGGCGCACGCGTATGCCAGCGCCCCACCCAGCGACCAACCGGCCAGCACGAACGGGCCCTTGTGCATCTCCAGCAGCTTCGGCACGTACTCGGCGGCGCGCTCCTCGATGGAGCCTTCGACGCGTTCGATGCCGTAGACCGGGATGTCCTCGGGCAGGCGCTTCAACAGCGGCTCGTAGACCACCGTCGAGCCACCGGCCGGGTGGAAGACGAACAGGGGTACCTGCGACCCACCTTCTTTCGGTGCCCGCAGGGTGCGGACGAAGCCGTCCACCACGCCGTCTTCCAGCTGATCACGCACGATCGTGGACAGCTCTTCGATCGTCTTGGCCGTCCGCACCTGCTCGACCGTCACGATGCCCTCGGCGCGCTCGGAAAGCCGCTCGGACAGTTTGGTCGCGGTCGCGTCGTCGACGGCCGGCAGCTCGTTGAAGATGCCACCCGGTGACTTGCCGGTGACGATCGCCCACGTCGCGAAGGTGACGCGCTCAGCCGCATCGCGCGGCGGCACGTCGGCGCCGAGCGCCTCGGTGACCGCCTCCTGCGTGAGGACCTTGGCGGCAGCCGCCGCAGCGGTCGCCTGGCTCGGTCCGGCCGGTCCCGACGGGTTCGTCGGCGGCGGCGGGACGGCCGCCGGGCCGGCGGGGTTCGTCGGGGGCGGCGGAACCTCCAGCGCGACAGCGGAGTCCGTGGCGATCTCGGCCGCCGCCGGCTTGTCGTCGTCCTTGTCGGCCAGCGGGTGCCCGGCCTCGGCCAGCTTGGCCTCCAGCTCGGCGACCGTCGTCGCGCCACCCATCAATTCGGCCTGCGCGGCGGCGATCTCCTCGGCCGTCTGCCCCTTCTGTGCCTCGGCAAGCTGGCCGACCTCGTCGCGGTGCTCGATGGCGTAGTGGATCAGCTTCTCCACCGCGTACAGGTTGGCGTCACGCACCGCGGTCAGCTGGATCGGAGGCAGGTCGAAGTCGTACTCGACGCGGTTCTTGATCCGGACCGCCATCAGCGAGTCCAGACCCAGCTCGATCAGCGGCACCTCCCACGGCAGGTCCTCAGGCTCGTAGCCCATGGCGCCGCCGACGATGGCACCCAACCGGTCCGCGACGGTCTCGCCGGAATCCGGCGACCACTTCTTGAAACCGGCGGCCAGGCCGGCGCCCGCGGTCAGGTTGTCCTGCAGGATGGCGGCGTCGTCTTCGGGTTCCGGTGCGGCGGCGGCGGTTTCGGCCACTGATGCGCCGACGGCGGCCGGCAGGGCCGCACCACCCATGGCGACCGGCAGCGCCGCACCATCACCACCGCGGGTGACGACGGCGTCGTACACCAGGGTGAAGGACTCGCCCATGCGGGCGTGCACCTGCACCGTGCCGCCACCGGGGTGCCGGGTCAGCGTGGTGACCAAGCGCGCGCCCTCACCCGGGATGGCACGCTGCTCGTAAGCGGTCAGCGCCGCATCCGGAAGCACCTGCGCCGCAGCGGCTTTCACCAGCTTGGCCAGCGCCGCGGCGTCGACCTCGCCGCGCGGGGCGTACTCCCACACGTGCCGGCCGTCCGGGGTCGCGACGTGGCTGCCCGGCTCGATGGCCGAGCTGTCGGCGGTGAAGTGCGCGTCCAGCCAGTGCGGCTTGCGCTTGAAGCGCGTCGGCGGGATGGGCGCGTAGTCGACGGCCGGGTTCTCGGCCGGCGAGAACAGCGTCCGGAAGTCCAGGTCGTGGCCGTGCACGAACAGCTGGGCCATGGCGTTGGTCATCGAGTCGACCTCGTCCTGCTTACGGGCGAGGGTCGGGATCAGCTGACCGTCATGCAGGCCGGCCGACATCGTGGTGAGCCCAACCTGCATGAGTGCCACCGGGTTCGGCGCAAGCTCGAGGAAGGTGGTGTGCCCGTTGTCGACGGCGTTGCGGATGCCGTGGGTGAAGTAGACGCTGTGGCGCAGCCCCTTCTTCCAGTACTCGACATCGTGGATCGGCTCCGCACCGGCCCGGATCAGCTGACCCTCGTGCACCGTCGAGTAGTAGGCCGTCTGCAGCGGGCGCGGCTCGATGCCCTGGATTTCCGCGGACAGCTCACCGAGCAGCGGGTCCATCTGCTGTGTGTGGCTGGCGCCCTTGGTCTGCATCTTGCGGGCGAACTTGCCCTCGGATTCGGCGCGGGCGATGATCGCGTCGACCTGCTCCGGCGGACCTCCGATGACGGTCTGGGTCGGGGCGGCGTAGACGCACACCTCGAGGCCCGGGAAGTCGGCGAAGACCGTCTTGATCTCCTCGGCCGAGTACTCGACCAGCGCCATCAGGCGGATGTACTCGCCGAACAGCATGGCCTCGCCCTCACCCATGAGGTGGGCACGCGAGCAGATCGTGCGGGTGGCGTCGGCCAGCGACAGGCCACCGGAGAAGTAGGCCGCGGCCGCTTCACCGAGCGACTGGCCAACTACCGCACCGGGTTTCGCGCCGTGCGCCTTCAGCAGCTCGCCGAGCGCGATCTGCAGCGCGAAGATCACGGTCTGGACGACCTCGATCGGGTATTCGCAGGTCTCGTTGGTGTAGTCGATGGCGTCGTCGAGGATCAGCTCGACGACCGAGTAGCCACGCTCGTCCTGGATGAGCGCGTCGACCTTGTTGATCCACTCCGCGAAGATGGGATCGTTCAGGTACAGGCTCTTGCCCATCTTGCGGTGCTGCGCACCGAAACCGGCGAGCACCCACACCGGGCCGTTGGTGACCGGGCCATCGGCGGCCAGCACCAGCGGGCTCTGCTTGCCCTCGGCCAGCGCCCGCAGACCCTTGACGGCTTCGTCGTGGTCGTGCGCGAGAATCACTGCGCGCGAACGGCCGTGGTTGCGGCGCGACAGCGAGCGACCGATGGACTCCAGCGAGTAGGACCGGCCCACCTCGCTGTCGATCCAGTCCGCCAGCTCAGCGGCAGCCGACTTCTTGCGCGAGGTGAGGAAGCCCGAAACCGCAAGCGGGACAATGCGCTTGACCGGCTCGGCAGCCTCCAGCTCGGCGCGGCCGGCCTCGATCAGCTCCAGCGCCCGCTCGGTCAGGCCGGGGAGCTCGGGCTCGTCGTCGGTCCCGTAGCCGTAGAACTCGGCGTCACCACGAGAATCAAAGGAGTCGTCGCCGCTCTCTGAATCTCTTCGCGCAAGCGGCTCATCGGCGAACTCGCCGTACTCGTCCATCTTGACGCCACCCACGTAGACGGCGCCCGCATCCGAGGCCGGCTTCTCCTCGGCCACAACCTCTTTCGGCTCCGGCTCGACGAGGTCACTGGGCAGCACCTGACGCATGACGATGTGCGCGTTGGCGCCACCGAAACCGAAACCGGAGACACCGGCGATGGCGTGACCGCTGTAACGCGGCCAGTCCGACAGCTCGGCGTTGACCTTGAGGTGTTCCTTGTCGAAGTCGATGTACGGGTTGGGGCCCGCGTAGTTGATCGACGGCGGCAGCTTGTCGTGGTACAGCGCCAGCGTCATCTTCGCGACGCTGGCCGCACCGGCGGCCGACTCCAGGTGTCCCACATTGGATTTCACGGCGCCCAGCAGCGCCGGCTTGTCGGCGGCGCGGCCACGGCCCACGACGCGGCCGAGCGCGTCGGCCTCGATCGGGTCACCCAGGATGGTGCCGGTACCGTGCGCCTCGATGTAATCGACGGTCTTCGGGTCGACGCCGGCGTCCTTGTAGGCCTTGCGCAGCACCGCTTCCTGCGCGTCGGGGTTCGGGGCCAGCATGCCGTTGGAGCGGCCGTCGTGGTTGATGGCCGAACCGGTGATCACCGCGAGGATCTCGTCACCGTCGCGACGGGCGTCGGCGACGCGCTTGAGCACGACCATGCCGCCACCCTCGGAACGGGCGTAGCCGTCGGCATCGGAGCTGAACGACTTGATGCGGCCGTCCGGCGCCAGGACGCCGCCGACCTCGTCGAAGCCGACCGTCACCATCGGGGTCACCAGGGCGTTGACACCACCGGCGACGACGACGCTGGCCTCACCCGAGCGCAGCGCCTTGACGCCCTCGTGGATCGCGACCAGCGACGACGAACACGCGGTGTCGATGGCCATCGACGGCCCGCGGAAGTCGAAGAAGTACGACACCCGGTTGGCGATGATGGAGCTCGCGGTGCCGGTGATGGCGTACGGGTGCGTGATCGACGGGTCGGACACCGACAGGAAGCTGTAGTCGTTGGTCGAGCTACCGACGAACACGCCTACCGACTCGCCGCGCAGCGACGACGCCGGGATACGGGCGAACTCCAGTGCCTCCCAGGTCAATTCGAGCGCCATCCGCTGCTGCGGATCGATGTTGTCGGCTTCCATCTTGGCCAGCGCGAAGAACTCGGCGTCGAAGCCCTTGATGTCCGACAGGTAGCCGCCGCGGGTGCGGGCCTTGGCCACGCGCTCGGCGATCCGGGGCTCGGACAGGAACTCTTCCCAGCGGCCCTCGGGCAGGTCGGTGATGGCGTCGCGGCCTTCGACCAGCGCCCGCCACATCTCGTCGGGCGTGTTCATGTCACCCGGGAAGCGGGTGGCCAGGCCGACAATCGCGATGTTCATCGCGTCGTCGTCGGCGTCGCGGGACCAGTCCTCGGCGTTCGCGGCGTCCGTGTCTTCCTCGGGCTCGCCCTCGACGATGACCTGCGCCAGCGACTCGATGGTCGGGTGCCGGAACGCCACCGTGGCGGTCAGCGTGACACCGGTGAGGTCCTCGATATCGGACGCCATGGCGACCGCGTCGCGCGACGCCAGGCCGAGCTCGACCATCGGCACCGACTCGTTGATGGAGTCCGCCGGCTGACCGGTGGCATTGGCCACCCAGTTGCGCAGCCACTCCCGCATCTCCGGCACGGACATGCCGTTAGCCCGAGCGGGAACCTGCCCCTCCTGCGGCGAAGTGTCGATTTCGTTCGAATTGTCTTCGGTGTCAGTCATTTTCACTGTTCACTTTCGCCGCCGGACAGGGTTGCCGGGTGTGGGTCAGTTCAGATCGTCGGGGAAGGCGTTGGCCACCTTGCCGCTGCGCAGCGTGCCGTCCAGGTACGCCGCACGGGTGGCCCGGCGGCCGATCTTGCCGCTGGAGGTGCGCGGGATGGCGCCGGCCGCGGTCAGCAGCACGTCGCGCACGGTGACGCCGTGACGGACCGCGATGGCGGCCCGGATGTCGTCGACGATCGGCTGCGGTTCGAGCTTGTGCGCGCCCGGGGCCCGCTCGGCGACGATGACCAGCTGCTCGGAGCTGTCGTCGGGATCGCGCTTGAGGCCCGAGTGGGCGTCGGCGAAGACCTCGTCGGGCAGCTGGTTGGCCGGCACCGAGAACGCCGCGACGTAACCGACGCGCAACGCCTTGCTGGCCTCCTGCGCCGAGTACTCGAGGTCCTGCGGGTAGTGGTTACGGCCGTCGATGATCACCAGGTCCTTGACGCGGCCGGTGATGTACAGCTCGCCGTCGTGGTAGGCGCCGTAGTCGCCGGTGCGCACCCAGGTGGCGTCGTCGGCCGCGCCCTCGGCGTGCGACGGGCTGGTGCGCGACTTGAGGGTGTTCTGGAACGTCTCGACGGTCTCCTCGGGCTTGCCCCAGTAGCCGGTGCCCATGTTGGCGCCGCTGATCCAGATCTCGCCGATCTGGCCGTCGGGCAGCTCGGTGGCGGTCTCGGCGTCCACGATGACGGCCCATTCGTCGACACCGACCTTGCCGGCGCCGGCCTGGGCGACAGCCTTCGGCGAGTCGTCCGGAACCACCACGAAGGTGCCGGTGTTGAGGGCGTCGCGATCCACCGACACGATGGTCGGCTCGTCGGCCGACGGCGTGGTCGACACGAACAGCGTCGCCTCGGCCAGGCCGTAGGACGGCTTGATGGCCTTGGCGGGGAAGCCGAACGGACCGAAGGCCTCGTTGAACCGCCGCACCGTCGCCGCCGAAATCGGCTCGCTGCCGTTCAGCACGGCCTTGACGTTGGAGAGGTCGATCTTCTCCTTGGGCACGCCACGGGCGGCGGCGTGGTCGAACGCGAAGTTCGGGGCCACGGAGATGGTGCCGCCGGTGTCGCCTTCCTTGCGGGCGAGCTCACGGATCCAGCGCTCCGGCCGACGCACGAAGGCCGCCGGGGTCATGAACGTGAAGCTGTGGCCGATCATCGGCGCGAGCAGCGCGGTGATCAGGCCCATGTCGTGGAAGAACGGCAGCCAGGACAGGCCGCGGTCGCCCTCTTCGCCCTCGAGGGCCTCGACGACCTGCACCACGTTGGTGGCCAGGTTCAGGTGGGTGATCTGCACGCCCGTCGGGATGCGGGTCGAACCCGACGTGTACTGCAGGTAGGCGATGGTGTGCTCGTCGACGTCGTCGAATGGGATCCAGGTGACGGCGACCTCGTCCGGCACGGCGTCGACGGCGATGACACGCGGACGTTCATTGGCCGGGCGGCTGCGGAAGAACTTGCGGACGCCTTCGGCGGCGGCGGTCGTGGTCAGGATGGCCGACGGCTTGCAGTCGTCGAGCACGGCGTGCAGGCGGCCGACGTGGCCGGGCTCCGACGGATCGAACAGCGGCACGGCGATGCGGCCGGAGTACAGGACGCCGTAGAACGCCACGAGGTATTCGAGGTTCTGCGGGCACAGGATTGCGACGCGGTCGCCCACCTGGGTCACCTGTTGCAGCCGCGCGGCCACGGCTTTGTTGCGCGCGCTGAACTGCGACCAGGTCAGGTCTTTGGCCTCGCCGTCACGCTCCGTGGAGAAGTCCAGGAACCGGAACGCGAGCCGGTCCCCACGGACCTTCGCCCAGCGCTCGACGTGCTTCACGATGCCGGCGCCGTCCGGGAAGGTGATCTTCCCGTTCTTGACGAACGGGTTGTGGAACGCCATCAAAATCTCCTGTTCACAGCCTGCCGCGCTGGTTACGTCGTATGCGGCCAGTCACGCCAAATCCCGGCAAATGGTACCGGGCAGTAGCGATATGCCACCCCAAGATGCCCAGTCAATGATAAGACCGTGCTCTTAGCTATCTCTTAATGTTAGGTGACGCGAATTCGCAGGCCAAATCGCCCCACCGGTTTTGTACTCGCCAGTAGCCAACAAGTGATGTCAGCCGTGTTTGGGGTGCGGCGCGTTGTCGACGAGGTCCTTGGCCCAGTTCAGCGTCCACTGTGTGGAGGTCTGGCCGTCGAGCGTCCAGAACTGCGGCGTGTTGTACAGCGCGTGCACCGGTCCCGCGGCGCTGCCCGACAGCGTGGCGAGCGTGCTGGGCAGGTTGACGACGTTGAACGCCTCGGTCGGCGCGGCGCAGATCAGGTCGCCCTTTCCGCAGATCTCGTTGACCCGGTCGTTGAGCGCACCGAAGCCGCCGACGCGCGGTCCCGTCATGTTCAGCCCGAGCATGCCGAGCGGCAGTTCGTGCAGCGTGATCTCGGCGCCCTGTCCCGGCGGGTTCGGACCGATGTCCTTGCCGACATTGGGCTGGCGCCGGCCGTCGGCGATCAACGTCACGCCGAGCACGAGGTCCTGGTCGATGGGACCGCGGCCGTTGCCGATGTCACTGGCGATGTCGCCGGCGATCACCGCGCCCTGTGAGAAGCCGATGATGACGAAGCTCGTCAGCGGGCAGCGGTTGTTGATGTCCGTGATGGCTTCGACGGCCTTCTTCTTGCCCTCTTCGCGGCTGTCGTTGTACGACATCTGATTGTCCGCGGCCAGCGGGTTATGGAACTGCGCGGTGTAGGGCACCGTGTACTGCGCCAACCGGTCGGCACCGAACTGCTGGCCGAGCGGGTTGCTGACGTTCAGCAGCAGCGCGATCGGGAACGACGGCGTCGGGTTCAGCGGGTCGAGCGCCCGTGAGGACTCCCAGGTGCCCGGGATCGAGATCAGCTGCACATCGGGGCAGTCGGCCGACTGGTACGCCGGCCGCGGCTTGGACGGCTTCGCGCTGGGACCGGACGTCGGCGGCTGCGCCGAGGGCGGCGTCGGCCCCGGGATCTCACCGGGCTGACGCAGCCACACCACGATCGCGAACGCGACCACGATGACCAGCAGTGCCACCGCACCCGCCGCGGCAATGGCGAGGATGCGATGGCGGCGGCGGCGATTGTTGGTGGCCATGTGGTGTGAGGTCTCCTGCGGGCTGAATCAAGCGGTTGCCATCCGAATCTAGTCAGCAGGCGTCACGGACTGGTCACGCCGGCGCGTTCCGTCGGCAAGATCACTCCGGTTGGGCTAGCGGATGACGCTCACCAGTTCGCCCGACATGGCACCGAGCTGACCACTCCAGCTGCCCCAGTCGTGCTGCGGGCCGTCGGGGAAGTCGAAGTGCCCGTTGTGGCCGCCCACGCTGCGGTAATGCGCGTAGAAGGCGCGGTTGCTGCCCTGCGCCTGGTCGCAGTAACCGATCATCGCGGCCGGGTCACTGCAGGTGACCGTCGACGGGCTGAACACCCAGATCCGGGTGTTGTTCTGGTTCAGCAGGCTCACGTGCACATCCGGGTCGTGCCACTTCCAGCGGCCCAGCTGCGGGGCGCCCCACATGCCGTAGGTGTCCACGCCGCCGAACTCACGCATGCCGGCGGTGATGGCGCCGTTGAACGTCGTCGCCGACGGGGTCAGGAAGCCCGACAGCGAGCCCGCGAAGCGGAACCGGTCCGGGTGGAACTCGGCCAGCGTCAGGGCCGCGGTGCCGCCCTGGGCCGCGCCGACGACGCCGTGGCCGTTGGGGGCCAGGCCCTTGGTGGCGGCCAGATAGTCCGGCAGCTCCTGGCTCAGGAACGTCTCCCACTGCTTGCTGCCGTCCTGCTCCCAGTTGGTGTAGAAGCTGAACGCGCCGCCGGCCGGGGCGACCACCGAGATGCCCTTACCGGCGAGGGTGCCCATGGCGTTGCCCGCGGTGACCCAGTTGCTCACATCCGGGCCGGCGTTGAAGGCATCGAGCAGATAGACCGCGTGCGGGCCACCGGCCTGGAACGTCACCGGGATGTCGCGGCCCATCGCGGCCGAGGGCACCATCAACGTCTCGACACCCGCGGCGCGGGCCGTTCCGGTGCCCGTCAGGAGGCCGCCGGCGAGCACTACCGCCGCCGCCGTCGCGGCCATCGTCCGGAACATTGCCTGCAGCCCCATAACCAACCTCACCTGTCGTGATCGTCGAGCGTCCTGAACCCGCGTTGTAGTGAACCACATCACCTCGACGGCTGTCCCGGACAAAGGGAGGGAACGTTGCCAGCGGATGGGGTGATGTTCGGCTACGCCGCCGTAAACGACTGGCGGCGACGACCCGTCAAGGTCGCCGCCGCCAGTGCGAGTTGTTGCCAGAGGATTTACCTCAGGATGAGCGTGTTACGCCTGTCCCGAAGCACCCAGCACACGCTGCAGGTCAGGCTTCATGGCCTGCAGCTGCTGGCCCCAGTAGCCCCAGTCGTGGGTGCCGCTGTTGGGGAAGTTGAACACACCGTTGGTGCCACCGGCAGCCAGGTAGGTCTGCTGGAAGGTGCGGTTGGTGCGGATGGTCAGGCCCTCCAGGAACTTGGCCGGCACGTTGTCGCCGCCCAGGTCGCTCGGGTTGCCGTCGCCGCAGTAGACCCACAGACGGGTGTTGTTCGCCACCAGGGTGCCGATGTTCACGAACGGGTCGTTGCGCTTCCAGGCGTTGTTCGGGTCGCCAGTGGAGCCCCACATGTCGTCGGCCTTGTAGCCGCCGGCGTCACCCATCGAGATGTTGACCAGGAACGGCCACCAGCCCTCGGACAGGTTCAGGAAGCCCGACATCGAGCCCGCGTAGATGAACTGCTGCGGGTGGTAGATGGCGAGGGTCATCGCGGCCGAGCCGGCCATCGACAGACCGACAGCAGCGCCACCGGTCGGCTTGACCGACTTGTTGGCCTGCAGGTAAGCGGGCAGCTCCTGGGTCAGGAAGGTCTCCCACTTGTAGGTCTGGCAGCCCGACTTGCCGCACGCCGGCTTGTACCAGTCGCTGTAGAAGCTGGACTGGCCACCGACGGGCATGACCATCGAGATGCCCGAGCCGTTGTACCACTCGAAGGCGGCGGTGTTGATGTCCCAGCCGTTGTAGTCGTCCTGCGCACGCAGACCGTCCAGCATGTACACGGCCGGCGAGCCCGCGCCACCACTCTGGAACTGGATCTTGATGTCGCGACCCATGGCCGCGGACGGAACCTGCAGGTACTCAACCGGCAGACCGGGACGCGAGAAAGCCCCTGCAGTCGCCGTTTCACCGACGACCCCGACAAGACCGGGCAGCGCTGCCGCGGCAACGGCCGCAACCGCCATCCGGCGCGGCATGGCCTTGGCCATCGACCGCATCTTCCCAACGAAACTCATACCGCTCCCTAATCTTTCCTATGACGGCGTACGGACAACCCTCATCACCGCCTCTGCCGTTGAGGTGACGATCAGGCCGGGCGCACACGCCCGAGTGGTTATCGCCGCATGGTTCCCCGGCGTTACCTACGCTTCAGACCGTGCCAGCGCTCATGCGCTGAAACTACGGACCGGTAGCCGGTAAGCCAGTGTAAGGGGTCGACAGCCTCGGAGGCACATCGAGCTTGCACCTGTACAACTCGTATAACGGCACGCGATCGATCCGGTAACGCGTAAATGTGAACGCGTGTACCAGATTTGACATGAAGCGGTGAACGCCCATCGGGGCGCGCACCGAGCTCAGCATCGTCTCGGTCTCCGGGCATGTCAGCGCGACCGCTGCTTGGGCCACCCAGTCCTCGTCGAGATACGTCGGAATCCACGGGCGCTTGCGCAGGAACGGCCCCTCGGCCACCGCCCAGTCCGGGAACAGATCCTTGTCGTGACCGATGCGCGCGTCGTCCAGCCGTGCCGTGTGCGCGGCCAGCGGGTTGGCCAGCCCGATCTGGTCGATCACCCGGACCTCGAGCGGCAGGTTCATGCCCATCATGCCCAGGTTGGTGAAAAAGACTGTGTGTGGACCTTTTTCGAACCAGTTCGGCGGCGGCGGCGACGTCGGGTCCGGAACCGGCGGCGGCATGGCCGGAACCACGTCCCACTGGTCGTAGTTGCCCGACGGCAGCAGCAGCGCACCGACCGGGGTGTTGTCGATGGCCGCCAGCACCGCTCGCATGCGCGGGTAGTCCAGGTAGTCCGCGGCCGTCAGCGGATGCGCATGCCCGGTGGCCTGCGAATAGAAGCGCCGTTCGTCGACGATTCCCGAGTAGGTCACGCGGGTGGCGTCGTATCCGAGGCCCGGCGAGTTGGCCGCCCACAGCGACCAGCCGACCACCGCCAGCCACAGGGCCGCCGTCGTGCCGGCCAGCGCGTAGCCGACCTCGCGGGCGATGTTCTTGCCGTCGGGAAGCACGATCGGAATCACCGCAACCGGGATGACCAGGCAGAACAGCGGAACCAGCAACACCCGGCCGTGCATGAAGTCGCCGCCCTGACGCAGCCAGTACAGCCCCTGCACCAGGCCGCTGCCGGCCATGAAAATCACTACGGCAGTGGGACTTTGAACCCGGCGGGCCAGCGAGCTGTAGCCGCGCGGGGCCGTCTGGCCCCACCAGGGCCGGCTGTGAGTGACGAACAACACAATCGCCAGCGCCACGGTCAGCACCGCGGGGATCCACAACAGGTAGGGCCGGTTGAAGTTGCCGAGGTAGACGAACCCCTGCTGCCACTTGGAGCCGGTGGCGTCCTTGGCCAGCGCGGTGATGGGCACCAACAGGCCGTAGTAGCCCATCCGGAAGATCTCGTAGGCGATCGGGAGCAGGCCGCCGGCCACCACGATGACGAGGCGGCGGCGCCGGCCCCGGGCCGCGACCAGTTGCATGACGAGGGCCACCCCGCCGATCAGGGCGAGTTCGGGCCGCACCAGGACCGACAGGCCGGCCAGACAGGCCAGGGCGCCGTCGAACCGGGCGCTGGTGGCGTTGGCATCGGCTTCGCGGGCCTCGGGCGGGGCCACGGCCAAGGCCTGCGACCAGCACACCATCATCCACCAGAGCAGCCCCAGGTAGGCCATGATCAGGCCGTTCTCCAGGCCCGACGTCGCGAAGTCACGCGCCGGCGGCACGGCCATGTAGACGAGGGCGCCGGCCGGCACCAACAGCGCGCGACGCCCCCGCAGTCCGGGGGCGTACAGCCGGCCGGTGCCGAGCATCGCGAAGACCAGGCCCGCCACGCTCAGCGTCAGCGCCAATGCCAGGACCACGTACTCGAGCTGCACCGAGCCGCCGATCCAGGCCCCGAGGGTGACCAGATAGGTCCACAGCGTCGACGTGTTGGACTCGACGCGCTCACCGACGTTGAAGACGGGACCGTTGCCGGCCAACAGGTTTCGCACCGTACGCAGCACGATGAGGCCGTCGTCCGCGATCCACCGGCGCTGCCAGGCGCCCCAGCCGAACAACGCGGCAGACACCGCGACGCTCAACCACAGGCTGATCCGCGCGGCCCGGCCATACGGGAAGACCGGCCCGCGCAGCAATTGCCGAGCGGGCGAGTCGATCACCGGACCAGTCCGGGCAGAATCGCGGCGACCAGCGTGGCGACCAGGGCGACGCCCAGCAGCTGCAACACGCGGTCGTTCAGCACGATCTCCTCGGGTTCACCCGCTGCTCCGCTGTCGACATCGACGGCGTAGCGCAGGATCGCGACGGTGAACGGCACCATCGACACGGCGAACCACGGGCCCTTGTTGCCCTCGAAGGCCCACAGGCCGTAGCAGAGCACCACGGCCGTCGCCGACAGCGTCCAGACGAACCGCAGGTAGCTGCTGGTGTAGGACTCCAGCGCCTTACGGATCTTGGCGCCGGTGCGTTCGGCGAGTTGCAGTTCGGCGTAACGCTTTCCGGCCGACATGAACAGCGAGCCGAACGCGAACACCAGCAGGAACCACTTGGACAGCGGGATGCCGGCGGCCGCGCCACCGGCGATGGCGCGGATCAGGAATCCCGACGAATTGATGCAGATGTCCAGCACCGCTTGATGTTTCAGACCGAAGCAGTAAGCCAGCTGCGTCGCGAGATACACCGCCATGACGATCGCCAGGCTGGGCGTGAGCCACCACGAGATGGCCAGCGAGCCGACACCGAGCACGACGGCCAGCGAGTAGGCCAGCTGTACCGAGACGACACCGGCGGCGATGGGCCGGTATTGCTTGGTCGGGTGGACCCGGTCGGCCTCGACGTCACGGGCATCGTTGATGAGGTAGATACACGACGCGGCCATACAGAACACCACGAACGCGACACCGACGGCCTTGAAAACCTCGCTGTAGCTGTAGTGGGCCCCGACGCCGAGCGACGCCAGCGGTGCGGCCAGAACCAGGACGTTCTTCACCCATTGCCGCGGCCGCAGCGCCTTGACGATGCCGGCGGCCAGATTCTTCGGCGGCCCCAGCTCCTGCGTCTGTTCGGTCATACCCCAGCCTTCGGTTCGCGCTTGGCAGTTCGCTCCGAAACCGCCCCGACTGATTCGGCGACCACGGTTCCCACCACGACACCGGTGAGCACATCACTGGGGTAGTGCACGCCGAGAACCAAGCGGGACAACGCCATCGGCGGTACCAGGAACCACGGCAGCGACAGGCCCGTGGCCCGGCCGATCAGGATCGCGGCGGCGGTCGTCGACGTCGCATGCGCCGACGGGAAGCTCAGCCGGCTCGGGGTGCCGACGTTGACGGCGATGGCCGGGTGCTGCGGGCGTTCGCGCTTCACCACCCGCTTGATCAGGACGGCGGCCGCATGGGCGAGGAACGTGCCGACACCGGCCGTCACCCAGGCCCGGCGGCGCTGCGGCTGCAGCAGCGCGCCCAGACCGCACACGGCGAACCAGCCCAGGCTGTGCTCACCGAAGTACGACAGCGCCCGGGCGCCGGCAAGGACGCCGGGACGACCGGTCAGCGCGGACTGGACACCGACCAGGATGGCGTCCTCGCCGCGCGGCGCACTGGCGATGGCATCACCCTCGATACCTTCGAGGCTCACCGGGCACCAGCCGACTCGGGCTGGGAGGCCAGCAGCACGGTCTCCCACTTTTCCTTGCTCGTCAGCTCCGGCAGGGCGTTGCGGTACACCTTCCGCATGCGGTTGAACTTGCGGACCAGCAGCGCCTGACGCTTGAGCGACTCACGCAGCAACTCGAACATCTTCTCGCGGTCGCGCTGGCGGTAGACGACACCGCGGCCGTCGGCGGTGGTGACGGTGACACCGTCGACCATGCACAGCGAGAACCAGCGGGCATCCTGCGTCGCGACGTTGATCTGCGGCCGCACATGGTGTTCCGGGTCGTGCGGCTTGAGCTGGTTCACGACGCCGCGGGTGAGCCGGACCGCGATGGCGGGCAAGCTGGTGGGAATCTTGACCTTGCGGCGCCACTTCTTGTCCGACGGCGCGGGCAACGAGGTCGCGCTCTCCAGCACCACCGCGTCCGGGTACTCGGCACGCATGGCGCGCACCTCGGGCAGCGCGGACTCGAGGATGGTGAACAGGTTGTCCGGCCCGGCGAGGAAGTCGTCCATCGCCCGGTTCTGGATGGCCACCGTCGAATACTCAAGGCACAGAAGGTGTTTCATGGTCGCCTTGAAGTGGCTCGCCACCAGGCCACGGATGTTGCCGTCCCAGTGCAGCGCCGCCACGACGAGGCGGTTGCGCAGGTGGAAGTACGCCTGCCAGTCGATGGCGTCGTCCTTGTCGCTCCACGCCATGTGCCAGATCGCCGCCCCCGGCAGGGTCACCGTCGGGTAGCCGTGCTCGCCGGCACGCAGGCCGTAGTCTGCGTCGTCCCACTTGATGAACAGCGGCAGCGGCTGACCGAGTTCCTCGGCCACCGCGCGCGGGATCATGCACATCCACCAGCCGTTGTAATCGACGTCGATGCGGCGGTGCAGGATCCGGCTGCGGTACTCCTCCTCGTCGGCGAGGGGGTACTTCGCGAAGTTGTGGTCGTACTCGGCGTTGATGGCGTGCGTCCACATGAAGTTCGCCGAATCGACCATCTCGCCCATGACGTGCAGGTGCGAGGGTTCCTGCAGGTTGAGCATCTGGCCGCCGACCAGGGTCGGCGTCTTGGCGAACCGGTTGAACGCCAGCGCCCGCAGGATCGAGTCGG
Source organism: Mycobacterium sp. SMC-17 (assembly GCF_045310915.1). Lineage (NCBI taxonomy): Bacteria > Bacillati > Actinomycetota > Actinomycetes > Mycobacteriales > Mycobacteriaceae > Mycobacterium > Mycobacterium sp. SMC-17. Next base: position 22,818 of record NZ_JBJIAK010000032.1, read on the forward strand.
GCTCGACGCGGATGTCGTCGTCCATGAACAGAATCTGTTCGCAGTCAGTGTGTTTCAGCGCTTCGTACATGACGCGGCTGTAGCCGCCGGAGCCACCGAGGTTCGGCTGGTTGTGGATGGCCAGCCGGTCGGCCAGCGGCGCCGCGGCCGCCGCGAAGTCGGGGTGGTCCTTGACCTTGTTGGCGCCCTGATCGGACACGACGACCGCACCGATCACCTTGTCCACCAACGGATCCGACGTCAGCGCCGCGAGGGCGTTGACGGCGTCCGCCGGGCGGTTGAAGGTCGGGATACCGACGGTGATGTTCGCGCGGCCCGGCGCTTCCACGGGGGCGTACCACCCGGCGTTGTGCACCGTCACCGCGCTGTCGGTGGTGATGTCGAACCAGATCCAGCCGCCGTCCTCGAACGGCTCCAGGCCGATCTCGAACTCGACCACCGCCGGGAGGCCGTCCTCACCACTGGCGATCTCGCTGCCGCCCACGGTGATTCGCGCGCCGGTCGCCTTCGACCGGTAGACGTCGACACGGGCGCTGCCGGTCAGCTCGACGCGCAGCACCACCGACGTCAGGATCGTCCAGCGCCGCCAGTAGCTGGCCGGGAACGCGTTGAAGTAGGTGGCGAACGAAACCTCGGACTCCCCACCGATTTCCAGGGTGGTGCGGGTCGGGGCGTGCGCGCGCCGGGCGTTGGTGGACGACTCCTCGATGTACAGCTTGCGGACGTCGAGGGGCTCACCCGGACGGGGCAGGATGACCCGCGACAGCAGGCTCACCGCACGGGACTCTCCCGACGCCAGTGCGCCGGATGGGATGTCGCTCATGGTCTTCAGCTACTTTCTGCACCGGCGAGTGCCACGCCGTCACGAAGATGCGGCATCAGCACGTTGTCGTACATGTTCAGCGCACTGGCGATGGCCATGTGCATGTCGAGGTACTGATAGGTGCCCAACCGGCCCCCGAACAGCACCCGGTTCTCCTCGGTTTCGGCCTTGGCCCTGGCGCGGTAGGCCGCCAGGATCGCGCGATCCGAATCGGTGTTGATCGGGTAGTACGGCTCATCGTCGTCGTTGGCGAAGCGCGAGTACTCCCGCATGATGACGGTCTTGTCGGTCGGGTAATCCCGCTCGGGGTGGAAGTGCCGGAACTCGTGGATGCGGGTGAAGGGCACGTCGGGATCGTTGTAGTTCATGACGGGCGTGCCCTGGAAGTCCCCGATGGGCAGCACTTCCATCTCGAAGTCCAGGGTGCGCCAGCCCAGCCGCCCCTCGGAGTAGTCGAAGTAGCGGTCGAGCGGGCCGGTGTACAACACCGGCGCGTCGGGGTTCTCGGCCCGCAGCCGGTCGCGCACGTCGAACCAGTCGGTGTTCAGCACCACGTCGATGCGCTCGTCGGCGGCCATGTTCTCCAGCCAGGCGGTGTACCCGTCGACCGGCAGACCCTCGTAGGTGTCGTTGAAGTAGCGGTTGTCGAAGTTGTAGCGCACCGGCAGGCGGCTGATGATCGACGCGGGCAGATCCTTGGGATCGGTCTGCCACTGCTTGGCGGTGTAGCCCTTGACGAAGGCCTCGTAGAGCGGCCGGCCGATCAGCGAGATGGCCTTCTCTTCGAGGTTCTGCGCGTCGTCGGTGTTGATCTCGGCGGATTGCTCGGCGATCAGGGCGCGGGCCTCGTCCGGGCTGAAGTAGCGCCCGAAGAACTGCGACACCAGACCCAGCCCCATCGGGAACTGGTAGGCCTGGCCGTCGTACATGGCAAAGACGCGGTGCTGGTAGCCGGTGAAGTCGGTGAACTGCCGCACGTAGTCCCACACCCGCTGATTGGAGTTGTGGAACAGGTGCGCGCCGTACTTGTGCACCTCGATGCCGGTTTCGGGCTCGGCCTCGGAATAGGCGTTGCCGCCCAGGTGGTGACGGCGCTCGACGACCAGCACCCGCTTGTCGAGTTGGGTTGCCGCGCGCTCGGCAATCGTCAGTCCGAAGAATCCGGAGCCGACGACGATGAGGTCATAAGGGCCGGAGGACTGGGTCGCAGCGCCCCGGGAATCAGCGGAGGTCATCGGCGTTCAGGGTATCCGACAGAGGCCGTTCGGCCCGAAAACACCCGGTCGGGTCGGGCAGTGCGCGGGCCGGTCGCAATTCGCTCACGATTCCGCATCGTCACTCTAATCCCACTAATCACAGCTTTAACATCGATTGCGTCAGTACCGACGACTCAGCAAGCCAGCTCGAGCCGTACCCCACAGATTGAGGAGACTTCCGTGCCTAACCGACGTCGACGCAAGCTCTCGACAGCCATGAGCGCAGTCGCCGCCGTGGCCGTCGCAAGTCCGATCGCACTCGTGGCGGTCGCCGAGATGACCCCGGCAAACCCGACACCGCAGCACCGGGAATTCGTCCAGGCCGCGCTCGTGACCGACCTGCCCAACGAGGTCATGTCCGCGCTGTCGCAGGGCCTGTCCCAGTTCGGCGTCAACCTGCCGAACCTCATGGGCGGAGCCGCGAGCTCCCCCAGCCCGCTGACCGGTGGCCTGACCCCGCAGACCGGCCTGACCCCCGGCCTCGGTACCAGCCCCAGCCTGGGCACCACCCCCGGCCTGACCCCGCCGGCCGGCCTCACCCCGGCGGGTGGGCTCACTCCGCCGGCCGGTCTGACCCCGGGCCTGGGCACCACCCCGTCGACCGGGCTGACCGCGCCTGGCCTGACCCCGCCGACCGGGGCGACCGCACCCGGCCTGACCCCGCCGACCGGCCTGGGCGCCACCAGCCCGTCATCGCTGACCCCGGGCCTGGGCGCCCTGCCCAGCGCGGGTCTGACGACCCAGGGCGCGACCCTCCCGAGCGTGAGCACGCCCGGGTTGACCGCTCCCGGCCTGAACGCCACGGGTCTGACGACGCCGTCGATCAGCGCGAGCCCGGCGGGCCTCGGCACCGCAGGCATGCCCATGACCGATCCCAACGCGAGCCTGGGCCTCGGCCCGGGCCAGGGCCTCGGTGGCAGCTACCCCATCCTCGGCGACCCGTCGGTCGGCCTGGGTGGCGGTGACGGCCTCGGCCTCGGCGCGGCGCCGAGCAGCGGTGGCGGCGGGCTGATCAGCGACCTGACCAGCGCGGCCAACCAGCTGGGTGCGACGCAGGCGATCGACCTGCTGAAGGGCATGGTCGTGCCGGCCATCACGTCAGCGGTGAAGTCCGCCCAGGCCGCCCCCGCGGCAGCCGCTGCGGCCGCACCGGCACTGCCGGCCCCCGCGTGACATCTGTCATACACAACTGAAGACCTGTAACCGAGACGGCACCGCAGAAGCCACAAGGCTCTGCGGTGCCGTTGCGGCGTCTTGCAGAGAATTGACAGCCCAGTAATCCGTGTCGAAACACGGGTAACACCTGACACATACGTAACATTCGCGCTGTGCCGCGCCGTCGTCCCGCACCGTCAATACTGTTGTCCGCCCTGGCGGCGACCGTCGTGATGGTGCCGCTGGCCGTCAGCGGCATCCCCGGCATCCCCGGCCTGACCGACGACAAACCGTCCGCACCCGAGCTCCACACGCAGCCACTGGCCGGCGTCGGCGGCGGACAGACCGTCCGGGAAATTCACCAGGACACGCCCTTCTCCCTGGTCGCCCTCACGGCGTCGGACTTCACCGGAACCTCGGCGCGCGTGCGCGCCCAGAAGGCCGACGGAACCTGGGGCCCCTGGTACGAGGTCGAGGCGCCCGACGGCGTCGGGGAAGCGCATGCCACCACGCGCGGCACCGAACCCGTGTTCGTCGGCCGCACCAACACCGTCCAGATCGCGGTGACCCGGCCCGCCGAAGCCGCCGCCACGCCGCCGGCCGGCGACCGGCCGCAGGGCCCCGGCCTGGGATACCGCCCGGTCGACGTCGAAAAGCCGTTGGGCCCCAGCATGAAAGCGGTGCTCATCAGCCCGCCGGAGGCACCCGCGGACGTGCAGTTCCAGCCGACCGCGGTGTCGGCGCCCAACCAGCCGCCCAACATCATCAGCCGCGCCCAGTGGGGCGCCAACGAGAGCGTCCGCTGCGGACAACCGGTCTACGACCCGGGCGTGCGCGCGGCCATCGTGCACCACACCGCAGGCAGCAACGACTACGCGCCCGAGGATTCCGCGGGCATCGTCCGGTCGATCTACGAGTACCACACCCGCGAATTGGGTTGGTGCGACATCGCTTACAACGCCCTGGTCGACAAGTACGGACAGGTCTTCGAGGGCCGGTTCGGCGGCATGACGCGACCCGTGGAGGGCTCGCACACCGGTGGCTTCAACGTCGACACCTGGGGCGTGGCCATGCTCGGTGACTTCGACGCCGTGCCCCCGACGCCGTTGCAGCTCAAGATGACCGGCCGGCTCATCGGCTGGCGGCTGAGCCTGGACCACGTCAACCCCCTCGGCAGCGTGGTGCTGACGTCGGGTGGCGGCTCGTTCACCCACTTCCCCGCCGGCGCGACGCCGACGCTGCCGACGATCTTCACCCACCGCGATGTCGGCAACACCGACTGCCCGGGTAACGCCGCCTATGCCGCCATGGGCGAATTGCGGGACATCGCAGCCTCTTTCACCGCGCCGCCCGGCGCCCTGAGCGCGATGGACATGCTGCGCGGCGGCGCCATCTTCGACAAGTGGCAGGCGATGGGCGGGGCGTCCGGCCCTCTCGGTGTCGCCACCTCACCGGAGGCCGCGGCCGACGGTCACACCCGCTACGCGACCTTCGACCACGGCGCCATGTACTGGTCGCCGAACACCGGCGCCCAGCCGCTCACCGGAGCGCTGTACGACGCCTGGGGCGCACTGGGTTTCGAACGCGGCGCCCTCGGGCTGCCCACCAGCGGCGAGATCGCCGAACCCCAGTGGATCGTGCAGAACTTCCAGCACGGCACCCTCAACTTCGACCGCGAGAACGGCACCGTGACGCGCGTCATCGACGGTGTCCCACAAGAACTTCCGCCGCCGCCGAAGCAGGAGCCGGTGCAGCTCGAGCGGTTCAGCCGGATCGAGATGCAGAGCTAGCGGGCTCGGACTAGAGCCACCAACGTTCGAGGACCCGGGCCACCCCGTCGTCACTGTTGGTCGTGGTGACCTCGTCGGCGGCCGCCAGGGCCTCCGGATGCGCATTGCCCATCGCCACGCCCAGCCCGGCCCAGGTCAGCATCGGGATGTCGTTGGGCATGTCGCCGAACGTCACGACGTCCTCGGCGGTGAGGCCCAACGGCCGGATGATCTCGGCGACGCCCGTCGCCTTGCTGATGCCCAGCGGCACGACCTCGATCAGCCCGTTGTTGGTCGAATAGGTCAGGTCACCCGTGACGCCGACGTGCGGCGCCAGCGCCGCGGCCAGATCGGCGCTGTGCGCGCCGGCCTTGCGGATCAACAGCTTCACCGCCGGCACGCTGAGCATGTCCTCGACCGAGACCTCGGTGTTGTCCGGGTTGTGCCAGGCATGCTCGTAGCCGGGCGAACTCGCGAACTGCGGCATCGACTCGTCGAACGCGGTGCGGCCCACCCGTTCGACCGCCAGCCCGACGCCGGGGATCACCCGGGTGGCGATCTCGGCCAACTCGCCCAACGCATCCGGGCTCAGGGTGTGGGCCGAGACGATCCGGTCGGCCGCGGAGTCGTAGAGCACCGCGCCGTTGGCGCACACCGCCATCGGCGACAGTCCCAGGGCGTCGACCACCGGGGGAATCCAGCGTGGCGGCCGGCCGGTGGCGAGCACGAACTTCGCGCCGTTCGCGACGGCGGCCTGCACGGCGGCGCGCGTCCGCGGCGTCACCCGCTCATGGGTGTCGAGCAGCGTGCCGTCGACGTCGGTGGCAATCAGTGCGGGCAGCATCACCGGCCCCCAGCTGCCCGGCGGGCCCGCTCGGCCTTCTCCAGCACTTCGGCCTCCTCGGGCGTCGGGGCGCCGCCGCCCAATCGGCTCGGCACCCAGTATTCACCCGGCGGGTGCGGGTACTCCTCCTGGACGGCGTGCAACTGCTCGGTCATCGTCTGCTGCAACGTCGCCATCACCTGCGCGACAGGACCGCTCGCCTCGATCGGCGCACCCACCCGAACGATGACGGGAATCTTCTTGCGCCCCAGCCGCTTCGGGTGATCCTTGGTCCACATCCGGTGCACGCCCCAGACGATCACCGGGATGATCGGCACCTGCGCGTCGAGCGCCATCCGCGCCACGCCGGTCTTGAACTCCTTGAGCTCGAAACTGCGGCTGATCGTGGCCTCCGGGTACACCCCGACCAGTTCCCCGGCGCGCAGTCGCTCGACGGCGATGGGATATGCGTCGCCACCGGAGCTGCGGTCGACGGGGATGAGCCCGGCGCGCTTGACCAGGAAATTGCCCATCGGCACCTGCTGCACCTCGGCCTTGAGCATGAAGCGGACCCGGCGCCGCCGATGCGTGGCGGCCAACCCGGCCGGCAAGAAGTCGACGTACGCGGTGTGGTTGATCGCGATCACCGCACCGCCCGTATCCGGAATGTGTTCCAGCCCTTGGTAAGTGATCCGGGTTCCCGTGGCGGCGACGGCCGCCTTGGCGGCAATCTCGATGCCGCGGAAAACTGGCTCCATGGCGCTACTCCGGCGCCCCTTCCGCCTGCCGCGCCGCCCGACGCGCCGCTTTCTCGCGGGCTTCGTCGAGGTCCATCTGGTCGGCCTCGGCCAGCGTCGGCGCGCCGCCGCCCAGCCGGTGCGGCACCCAGAACTCGCCCGCGGGATGTTCGGGGTAGCGGTCCTGGACTTCCGACAGCAGGTGCTGCATGCGGGCGTGCAGCAGCGCCGTCAGCTCGGCGGCGGGCAGCGTCGGGTAGATGGGCTCACCGACGTGGATGAAGATGGGCACCTTGGGACGGCGCATGTTGCGCGGATGACCCTTGGTCCAGATCCGCTGGGCACCCCAGATGATGTGCGGGACGATCGGCACGTCGGCCTCGATGGCCATGCGGGCCGCGCCCGACTTGAACGCCTTGATCTCGAAGCTGCGGCTGATGGTGGCCTCGGGGTACACGCCGACAAGCTCGCCTGCCTTGAGCTGCTTGACCGCCTCGGCGTAGGAGTCCGCGCCGCTGCCGCGGTCGACGGGGATGTGGCGCATCTTGCGCATCAGCCAGCCGCCGTACTTGTTGTCGAAGACTTCCTTCTTCGCCATGAACCGCACCTTGCGGCCGCGCTTCTGCATGACGGCGGGCAGCCCGGCGAACGTGAAGTCGAAGTAGCTGGTGTGGTTGATCGCCACCACCGCGCCGCCACTGACCGGCAGGTTCTCCGCGCCCGTCACGGTGAAGGTCAGACCCTGCGCCCGCCACACCGTGCGCGCCAGCTTGATCACGGTGCCATATACCGGTTCCACGGGGATCAGCCTAGTGCGGACCGTCGGTACCGTGCGTGGAAAGGTCGGGTGGGTGACCTTCCCCAGCGGACCCGTACCTGTTCCCGACGTCGTCGACACCCTCGCCGCCGGCCGTCCCGTCACCGCGGTCTGGGAGAACGAACTCGGCGGCGTGACGTTCGCCATCGGCGCCGGCGCCGAGTACGTGAAGACCTATCCCGCCGAGCACGCGCCGCTGCTGACCGACGAGGCCGTCCGGCTGCGCTGGGCCGTCCGGTACATAGCCGTCCCGCGCGTGCTCGGCGCGGGACCGGGCTGGCTGCACACCGCGGGCCTGCCCGGCCGCTCCGCCGTCGACCCGCTGTGGTCCGACGATCCCGAGACCGCGGCCCGCGCGATCGGGGCCGGCCTGCGGGCCATGCACGACGCGCTGCCCGTCGCGGACTGCCCGTTCGGGCGGCCCTCCTGGGTCGTCGACGTCCCCGATCCGGACCGCCTCGTGGTCTGCCACGGTGACGCGTGCTCGCCGAACACCCTGATGAGCGACGACGGCGCGTTCGTCGGGCACGTCGACATCGGGGACCTCGGGGTGGCCGACCGGTGGGCCGACCTCGCGATCGCCACCATGTCCCTGGACTGGAACTACCCCGGCAACTACGAGGCCGCCCTGCTGGACGCCTACGGGGTGGCGCGGGACGACGAACGCATCGACTACTACCGCTCGCTCTGGGACGCTCCGGAATCCAGCTAGACTCGCTGGCGAACTCGTCACCGCCAAAAGGGGCATTTGTGCAGGTCACAAGCGTTGGACACGCCGGATTCCGGATCGATACCGCCGCGGGCAGCATTCTCTGCGACCCGTGGGTGAACCCTGCCTACTTCGCGTCGTGGTTCCCGTTCCCCGACAACAGCCGGCTGGACTGGGATGCGCTCGGCGACTGCGACTACCTGTACGTCAGCCACCTGCACAAGGACCACTTCGACCCGGAGCACCTGCGCGCGCACGTCAACAAGGACGCGACGGTGCTGCTGCCCGACTACCCGGTGCCGGACCTGCGTCGCGAGCTCGAGGCCCTGGGCTTCCACAAATTCTTCGAGACCACCGATTCGGTGAAGCACCGCGTCAGCGGGCCCAAGGGTGATCTGGACATCATGATCATCGCCCTGCGCGCCCCGGCCGACGGCCCGATCGGCGACTCGGGCCTCGTGGTGTCCGACGGCGAGACCGTCGCGTTCAACATGAACGACGCCCGCCCGATCGATCTGGACATGGTGGCCACCGAGTTCGGTGACGTCGACGTGCACATGCTGCAGTACTCGGGCGCCATCTGGTACCCCATGGTCTACGACATGCCGGCCCGGGCCAAGGAGGCCTTCGGCACCCAGAAGCGGCAGCGCCAGATGGACCGCTGTCGCCAGTACATCGCGCAGGTCGGCGCCACCTGGGTGGTGCCGTCGGCCGGGCCGCCATGCTTCCTGGATCCCGAATTGCGTTGGCTGAACGACGATCACGACGATCCGGCCAACATCTTCCCCGACCAGGCGGTGTTCCTGGACCAGCTGCGCAGCCACGGCCACAACGGTGGGCTGCTGATGATCCCGGGCACCGTGGCGACGTTCACCGGGTCGGCGCTCGACTCGCTTGTGCACCCCATTCCGGACGCCGAGGCCGAGGCGATCTTCACCACCGGCAAGGCCGCCTACATCGAGGCCTACGCGCAGCGCATGGCGCCCGTGCTGGCTGCCGAAAAGGCTTCCTGGGCACCGGCTTCCGGCGATTCGCTGCTGGAGCCACTGCGCGCCAAGTTCGAACCGATCATGGTGCAGAGCGACCAGATCTGCGACGGCATCGGCTATCCGGTTGAATTGAGGATCGGCACTGGGGTCGAATCTCAGACCGTGGTCCTGGACTTCCCGAAACGGGCTGTGCGGGAGGCGATTCCGGACGAGAAGTTCCGCTACGGCTTCGGTATCGCACCCGAGCTGGTGCGCACCGTGCTGCGCGACGACGAGCCGGACTGGGTCAACACCATCTTCCTGTCCACCCGGTTCCAGGCGTGGCGGGTCGGCGGCTACAACGAGTACCTGTACACGTTCTTCAAGTGCCTGACCGACGAGCGCATCGCCTACGCCGACGGCTGGTTCGCCGAGGCGCACGACACCTCGGCGTCCATCGAGCTGGGCGGCTACGAAATTCAGCGCCGGTGCCCGCACCTGAAGGCCGACCTGTCGAAGTTCGGGATCGTCGAGGGCAACACACTGACCTGCAATCTGCACGGCTGGCAGTGGAACCTGGACAACGGCCGCTGCCTGACCTCCAAGGGTCATGAGTTGCGGAGCGCCAAGCGGTGACGAGCGCCCGGTCCGGCGCTCGCCCGGACGCGCATTACGACGACGGCCAGATCTTCCTGGACCGGCAGGCGATCACGTTGCGCCGCTACCACTTTCCGTCGGGCACGTCGAAGATCATCCCACTCAGCGCGGTCCGTGGCTACAAGGCCGAGTCGCTCGGCTTCATCATGGACCGGTTCCTGATCTGGGGCGGCACCGACCCGCGCCGCTGGTTGCCGCTGGACATCTGGCGGCCCATCAAGTCGACGCTGGTGACCCTCGACGTCGTCGGCACCACCCCGGCGCCGGCGTGTACCCCGTTGCGGCCCAAAGAGTTTCTGGCCACGCTCGACGAGTTACTGGGAGAGCAGGCCGCTCGCCGACAGTGACCAAATGGCGGCTGCTACCACCTGGTGCCGTCGAGCCCGGGAATCACGCACCGCCCGTCCGCAGCGACGCGGCCGATGAGCATGCCGTCGTAGCCGGTACACGACGAGTTGAGCGGCTCGCAGGTGTTGATGGACGTGATCACCTTGTCCTGGCCGCACGGGGTGCCCGGCGCGGGTGGATCGGCGGCGGCCACAGCAGCGCTGAAGCCCAACGCGAGCATCACCGTGGACGCGAGGACGAGAGAGCGGGTCGAGTCGAACATCATGGACACCTCCGGCCGATGGCCCCGACGTGCACCAATGCTACGCCGAAACCGGCGATGTGACCCCGGCTAATTCGCGGTCCGCACCGTCTGCAGCAACTCCGAGACGTCGTCCGAGGCGGTGTCGTACACGCGCACGATCGCCCGGTCGCCCGTCTTGAGGTAGGTGGACTCGCCCAGCTCGGTGTAGCGCGTCGCGCCGATGCCGACGAGCAGCTTCCTTGGGTGACCGCTGGCCACCATCAGGGCGCCGACATCCTCCAAAGGTGTGTCGTCCGAACCCTTCTGGTTCGCCAGCCGGTCCACGATCCAGTCCAGCAGCTGTGTCCCGTAGTACGAGTAGCCCAGCAGCGGGCTGTCCTGGCCGTACGCCTGCTCGACGCCGCTGCCGTCGTCCAGGAAGCTCGCCAGCCGCAGCGACGACGTCGGACCGTCGGGGCTCAGGTCGTCGATGGCGAAGAACTGCGGGGCCACCCCCTTGGACGCCGGACCCCAGTTCTTCTTGTGGCTGATCTTCGGCGCGTTGGGCCGGCGAATGGAGCAGTCGTTGAACGCGCCCAGCGCGAACGGCCGCAGCCCGACCACCCGGTCGCCCGACCACGACACCTCGCACGCCAGCCCGACCTCGGGCTCGATCTGCAGGTTCAGCGGGGTGTCACTGACCGGCAGCTGCACCGCGTCGGTGGACAGCGGGAACTCGCCGAGGAACGTGTCGCTGCCCGGCGCGTACCACGGAAAAATGCCCTTGGGTGCCCCGCCCTCGGACCGGACATTGACGAAATCGACTGCCTCCCCGGCCTGTTCGAGGTGCCCGGCGAAATTGCCCGCCACCCCGAAGCCGAACCAGCCACGCATGTCGTCCAGGTCGAGATCGATCATGGCTGCCACCCTACTGCGGCCGTGACCAGCACCGACAAGCCACAACCAAGTCGCGCTTAAGTCACGGGCACCACGCTGTGCGCAACCGATCACGAGGAGTCTGCTGTGCCCACCTCCGTCCCCGCCGTCAGCGTCGCACCCCGCCAGGCCGGCGAGCCCAAGCCCGACCTGCTGGGCATCAGGCTGGCGCACCGCGCCATGCTCGTCGACCTGGTCCGGCTCACCGAGCTGGCCAAGGCCGTGCGCGACCGCGACGTCATCTGCACGCCCGCCCGGGCCCGCGCCATCTCGCAGTACATCGAGATGCTGTGCGACTCGATCCATCACCACCACAGCACCGAGGACACGGTGCTGTGGCCAGTGATCCAGGCCAGCGTCGGCGCTCACCTCGACCTGAGCGAACTCACCGACGACCACGCCGCGCTGGACCCGCGCCTCGATCAGCTGCGGGCGCGCGCCGCGGCGTTCCGGCTGTCCAACGGTGACCGCAAGGTCGCGTTCCTCATGGCGTTCGAACTGGCCGAACTCACCGCGCTGCTGACCGAACACATCAACGACGAAGAATTCGACCTGTTCCCGCTGATCACCGAGCACGTATCGGTGGACGACTGGGAGGACGTGGAGGCAGCCGCCCGCGCCGGCAGCCGGATGTCGTTCGACGGCCCGCGTTCACTGGCCGTGATGACCGACGACGAGCGCGCCTCGATGGCGGGCAAGTTGAGCATCGGGTTGCGGGCGTTTCTGGCGGTCCTGATGTTCCGGCACCGGCGCGTCGTGCGCACCGTCTTCGGCGACCTCGCGGAGAGCCGGTACGAGGCCCTGGCCGGCTAGTCGATGAAACTCAACGCCTCGGCGGCGAGCCGGGACCGCAGCGCGTCGGCGGCCTTGCGGTAGGCGCGGGCCTCGTCGGGCCGGCCCAGCGCATCGGCGGCCGCGGCCAGCGCGTCGTCGACGGGCCCGACCATGAGCCCGTCGACTCCGAGCCCGGCGATGCTGCCGGAGTAGCGCTCGAGTTCGGCGGCCCGGGCCCGCACCTCGTCGAGGTCACCCATTGCGACCGCGGCATTGACGCGCAGCACGGTGAACGGCACCCAGAAATAGGCCCGCTCGATCGGTTTGCGGTCCGGCCACAGCGCCCGGGCCTCGGCCTCGCGGCCCCGCGCGACCAGCGCCAGCACCGCCGCGTCCAACGCGGCGACCGAAATCTCGCGGTAGAAGAACACCAGCTCGTCGGCCAGGGTGCCCAGGTCGCCGAGACAGAACTCCCCAGTCACCCGGCCGACCATCGCCAGCTTGGCGCCGTTGGCAGCGCCGTTTTCGGCCATCCGCGCGGCCAGGTCGGTGTAGGCGCTCACCGCCTCCTCCAACCGGCCGGCGAGCAGGTACATCCGGGCCTGGAACAGCCCCAGCACGCCGAGCAGATGGACCAGCTGGCCGGTGCTCGCGCGCGCCACCGCGAGGTCGACGTGACGCTTCGCCGTCGCCAGGTCGGACCGGTTGCCGGCGGCCAGCGACAGCAGCCAGTGCGCCACCGCCTGGTAGTCGGCCTGCTCGGCGGCCTCCGCGGTCTGCAGCAGTTCGGCGGCGAGCACGTCGCGCTCGCCGTCCAGGTCGGGGCCGAGGGCGCAGAAGGCGTGCACGTTGAGCGCGGTGCACAGCAGGCGGCCCGCTCCGGGATCGTCGGCGTACACCTGCCGCGCCAGCGCGAGCATCTCGGTGCTGGCGGCCAGCGCACCCTCCGGGTCGTTGCCCTCCAGCTCGACATAAAGCGCCTTGAGCAGCCGGATGCGGTCCGCCGCAGAGACGTCGCCGGCCAGCACGTGCCGCAGCAGCCCGATCATCTGACCGTCGGATTCGTCGTACTCGCGGTCGCGCCACACCAGCGGGGTGTCCCACGCCGTGAGGATGCGCACCACCAGATCGTCACGCGACCGGCCCGAGACCAGCTGCAGCGCACATTTCATCTCACTGCGCGCCGTGACGGCGTCGCCGGACTGCGCTAGCGCGGCGATCAGGCCGCAGCGGACCTCGATGTCCTGGTCCAGCATCGCCACGCTCGGCGCCAGCTGCCGGCTGGCGGCCAGTTCGAGCATCTGGACCGCGGCGCGCCACTGCCGGGCGGCTTCGGCATGCGCCCCGACCGAACCCGCGTCCCGAGCAGCGGCGGTGGCGAAATCGGCTGCCGCCGAAGCGGTTTCCGCGGTCGCAGACGCGACGGCGTGGTGGGCCAGCGCGGCCGGATCGACCGAGCGACCAGGCGCGCGCAGCAGCTCGAGCGCCGCGGCATGCAACCGCGACCGCCGCAGTTTCGAGGTGTCCTCATACAGGGTGTCGCGGACCAGCCCGTGCGCGAACTGCAGCCGGCCGGGCGTCGGTTCGTCGAGCAGGCCCAGCAGCACGGCCGGTTCCAGCGCGTCGAGCAGATCGTCGGGGTCACTGCGGCCCAGTTCGGCCAGCAGGTCGACATCGATGTCGCGGCCCAGCACGGCCGCTTGACGCAGCGCGGTGACCGTCGGGCCGGGCAGCCGGGCCAGCCGGCGCCGCAGCACATCGCGCACGCCGACCGGCACCGACGCCCACACCGCGTCGGGCCCCTCGGCGGCCATCAGCCGGGCCAGTTCCCGCACGAACAGCGGGTTGCCGCCGGTGCGTTCGCGCAGCAGGCGCAGCGCCTCGCCACTGGTCGTCAGTCCGCAGTCGGCGGCGACGGCGGCCGTGGCCGCGGCGTCCAGCCCGCCGAGAATCAGGTGCGCCGACGTGTGCACCGTCAGCGCCGCCCGCGCCACCTCGAGTTCGCCGCGATCCTCCGACGGGCGGTACGTCGCGATGACCAGGACGCGACGGTCCTGGGTGCGGTCGGCGACGAGCCGCAGCAGCTCCAGCGTCAGGCCGTCGGTGCGGTGCAGGTCGTCGAGGACGACGGCCAGCGGCTGCTGCTCGGCGACGGCGCTCAGAGCGTCGGCGACCGCCTGCCCGAGCCAGAACGTGCCCTGCTCGGCCGCGGCGCGGTCGTGCAGCAGCGGGGCCAGCGCCTGCCGGTCCTGATCCGTCGCATCGCCCAGCTCCCGGAGCACCTCGGTCCACGCCCAGCCCGCGGGCGCGCCGTGGACCTCCTGGCACCGGCCGTGCACGGTCCGCCAGCCTGCCGCGCGCAACCGGGCCGCGGCGGCCGCGGCCAGCGTGGTCTTGCCGGAGCCCGCCTCGCCGCCGATCCACAGCACCGCACTGACACCGGCGGCGACGCTGCGTGCCGCGGCGTCGATGGCTGCGAGCTCCTCGGCCCGGCCGTACGCGACGAGGCCCGCCGGTTCGCGCGGCGCCGCGTCCGGGACCTCCGGCGCCGTCGCCCGGACCGGCGCGGGCCGCGACGGTTCCAGATGGTCGGCCTGCCGCAGGATGTCGCGCTCGAGATCGCGCAGCGCGCGGCCGGGCTCCAGGCCCAGCTCGTCGATCAGGTGCTCGCGGGTGCGCCGCAGTACCTCGAGCGCGTCGGCCTGCCGACCGGTGCGGTACAGGGCGGTCGCCAGGACTGCGGCCGCGCCTTCGCGTCCCGGATGCGCGGCGACGTGTCCTTCCAGCGCCGCGACCGCGGTGCCGTACCGACCGAGCTCGACATGCGCGGCGGCATGGCTTTCCACCGCGGCCGACCGGAGTTCGGTCAGCCGTGCCACCTCCGGCACCGCCCACAAGGCGTCACCGGCCCCCGCGAACGGCTCACCGGCCCAGCCCGCCAGCGCCTCGTCGAGCAGCTGGGCGCGCCGCCGTGGGTCTGATTCATCTTGCGCCGCAGTCACTTTCGCTTCGAAGTACCAGGCGTCGACGGCGTCGTCCGGCAGCCGCAGGCAGTATCCGGGCGCGGCGCTGACGAGGATGCGGGCCGGTGCCCGGCGCTGGCGATCAGGCTCCAGGACGCGGCGCAGATGCGAGACGTAGACCTGCAGCGCCGACAGTGCCTTGGGCGGCGGTTCGCCTTCCCACAGGTCGTGGATGAGCCGGTCGACGGACACCGTGTGCCCGCGGGCCGCCACCAGCCGGGCGAGCAGCGCCCGCTGCATGCGCGCGCCCAGGTCCACCGGATCGGTACCGACCCAGGCCCGTACCGGGCCGAGCACCGTCACCCGCACCGGTTGTGCCACCGTCATGCCCCCGCCGACGTGGTTTCTTCTACTTGGGCTGTAACACCGAGGTGCCGACGTACGGCACCAACGCCTCGGGCACCCGGACACTGCCGTCGGGCTGCTGGTGGTTCTCCAGGATCGCGACCAGCCAGCGCGTCGTGGCGAGCGTGCCGTTGAGGGTCGCCGCCGTCTGCGGCTTGCCGTTCTCGTCGCGGTAACGCGTGGACAGGCGCCGGGCCTGGAATGTGGTGCAGTTCGAGGTCGACGTCAGCTCGCGGTAGGCCTGCTGCGTCGGCACCCAGGCCTCGCAGTCGTACTTGCGGGCCGCCGACGAACCGAGATCGCCTGCGGCGACGTCGATCACACGGTAGGGCACCTCGATCATGGCGAGCATCTGGCGCTGCCAGGCGAGCAGCTTCTGGTGCTCGGCCTCGGCGTCCTCGGGCTTGCAGTAGATGAAGGCCTCGACCTTGTCGAACTGGTGCACGCGGATGATGCCGCGGGTGTCCTTGCCGTAGCTGCCGGCCTCGCGGCGGAAGCACGACGACCAGCCGGCGTACCGCAGCGGACCCTCGGACAGGTCCAGGATTTCGTCGGAGTGGTAGCCGGCCAGCGGCACCTCCGAGGTGCCGACGAGGTACAGGTCGTCGGCCTCGAGACGGTAGATCTCGTCGGCGTGGGCGCCGAGGAATCCGGTGCCGCGCATGACTTCCGGCCGCACCAGCACCGGCGGGATCATCAGGGTGAACCCGTTCTCGGTGGCCAGCCGGACGGCCAGCTGCAGCAGACCGAGCTGCAGCAGGGCGCCCTGGCCGGTGAGGAAGTAGAACCGCGAGCCCGACACCTTGGCGCCGCGCTCCATGTCCAGCAGGCCGAGGGCCTCGCCCAGTTCGAGGTGGTCCTTGGGGTTCTCGATCTCCGTCGGCGTACCGACGACATCCAGCACCTCGAAGTCGCTCTCGCCGCCCGCGGGCACGCCGTCGATGATGACGTTGCCGATCGCCAGGTGTGCGGCGGTGAACGCCTCTTCGGCCGCGACCTGTCGGGCCTCGATGTCCTTGATCGCCGCGGACAGTTCCTTGGCCTTCTCCAGCAGCGCGGGCCGCTCTTCCGGCGAGGCCGCGCCGACGAGCTTGCTCGCCGCCTTCTGGTTGGCGCGTGCGGTGTCTGCCTCGGCGATGGCGGCGCGCCGGGCCGCGTCAGCGTCGAGCAGCGCATCCACGAGGCCGGGGTCTTCGCCACGGGACCGTTGCGATGCCCGTACCCGGTCCGGATCTTCGCGGAGCAACTTGAGGTCGATCACGGGCGTCAGACTACTTTTGTCGCCGCGGCCGTGGAATGTCGAGGGCCTCTAGCGGGGCCCGGGCACAACCACATAACAGTACAACTGCAACTCTTGTCACACGTCCTACGGCGGCTGTCACAATGGAACCGATGTTGGACGCACCCCCGGCAGTCGAACAGGGCCTGGACACGCCCCCAGACGCGCCGAAGACGACGACCACCTGGCGGCAGCGCATGCATGGCATGCATGCCACCGGGACGCAGCGCGCGCTCGTCCTCACCGCGCTCGGCGGACTGCTCATCGCCGGTGTCCTCACCGTCATGCCGGACGGCTCGCTCGGTCCGACCGGACTCGGCTTCAACACGGGCCGCGTCAACGCCGGCCGTGTCAGTGACACCCTCGACCACGCCAAGCCCGGTGAGTGCTTGAACTGGCCGGATCGCTCGCCCGACGCCGTCGAGATCGTCGACTGCAAGAACGAACACCGCTTCGAGGTCGCCGAGTCCCTGGACATGCGGACGTTCCCGGGCAGTGAATACGGCCCCGATGCCGCGCCGCCGTCCGACGCCCGGATCAAACAGATCAGCCAGGAGCAGTGCCAGAACGCGGCGCGCGACTACCTCGGCCCGCGCTACGACCCCAACGGCAAGTTCGCGGTCAGCCTGGTCTGGTCCGGCGACAAGGCCTGGAAATCCAAGGGCCAGCGCCGCATGCTGTGCGGCCTGCAGCTGCTCGGCCCGAACAGCCAGCAGCTGGCCTACAAGGGCAAGGTCGCGGACGTCGACCAGTCCAAGGTGTGGCCGGCCGGCACCTGCCTCGGCATCGACCCGGCGACCAACCAGCCCATCGACATTCCGGTCGACTGCTCGGCGCCGCACGCCATGGAGGTCACCGGCGCGGTCAACCTGGCCGACAAGTACCACGACGTCATGCCGGCCGAACCCGACCAGCTGGCGTACATCAAGGACAACTGCACCAAGGCCACCGACGAGTACCTGGCCCCGGTGCAGCTGCGTGCCACCACACTGACGCTGATCTACAGTTCCATCGCGCTGCCCAGCTGGACCGCCGGCAGCCGGCAGGTGTCCTGCAGCATCGGTTCGTCGCTCGGAAACGGCGGCTGGTCGACGCTGGTCAACAGCGCCAAGGGACCGCTGCTGATCAACGGGCAGTCGCCCGTCGCACCGCCGGCCATCCCGGAGGAACGGCTGAACCTCCCGCCGATCCCGGTCGTCGAGCCGCCGGTGGACACGTCGTCGCAGAGCTCGTCGTCGTCCTCGTCGTCGTCCTCGTCGCAGGGTTCGCAGTCCGGCTCCTCCAGCCAGTCGAGCCAGAACCAGCGCGACCAGCAGACGTCGCAGTCGCCGCAGGGCAACCAGCACATGCCCGGCCAGACCGACACCTCCAACCAGCACGGCAACACCACCCCCGGCGGCCCTCAGCAGCAGCAGGGCAACACATTCCTCAACGGCCCGCCGCCCGCGCCGGCGCCGCCGCCCGGATTCGGCGCGCCGCTGGACGGACCGCCGCTCGAGGAGGCACCCGCACCGGCGCCGGCCGGACCCGTGGGTGGGGGCGCACCCCCCGGACCGGTGGTGCCCGCGCCCGCGCCGTAGCCATGCCTGTCCGTATGGGGCAGCAGCGGTTCGAGGAGCTGGTGTCCGACGCGCTCGACCTGATCCCGCCCCGGCTCGCCGCGGCGCTCGACAACGTCGTGGTGCTGGTGCAGCCGCGGAACCCCGACGATCCCGGCATCCTGGGCCTGTACGAGGGCGTCGCGCTCACCGAACGCGATTCCTTCTATGCCGGCGCGCTGCCCGACACCATCACGATCTACCGCGACGCCCTGCTCGACATGTGCGACTCCGAGGAGGAGGTCGTCGACGAGGTGGCCATCACGGTGATCCACGAGATCGCCCACCACTTCGGCATCGACGACGAGCGGCTGCACGAGTTGGGCTGGGGCTGAGCCGCGCGGCACCGCGGTTTTGTCGGACCGCGGTGCTACAACAGAGGTCATGAGCACCACCTGCCGCAATTGCGTGGATGGGCTGGCGCACTGCCACGGCACGGTCATCGTGCACGTGGGCCTGCCGGCCGAATGTACCGACGAGATGTGCGCGCTACCCGAATCCGAGCACACCCTGCGCATCGACTGCGACGTGGTCGGGTGTGGCTGCGCAGAACCCGCGATGGGTCTGCGCGCCACCGGATAGTCAGGCCATCGGGTCGGGCGCCGGCGGCGCTTCGGGGTCGTGCCCCGGGTAGAACGGCGGCGTCTTCGCACCCCACTGCACGCAGCTCCACCGGCCGTCGGTGATCGGGCTGAGCACCACGCATTCGGCGTTGAGCAGGTGATGCTCCAACGCGAAATCGGCGTCCACACCGGCCAAGTGGGCGGCCACCAGCCGGATCGCGGCACCATGGCTCACCACCACGATGTCCCCGACCCAGTCGTGATCGTCGAGGCTGCGCACGCGCAGGTTCGTCAGCACCGGCACGTACCGATCCAGCACCTCGCGGCCGGTCTCGCCACCCGGCATGGCGACATCCAGCTTGCCGCGCTGCCAGTCCTCGTAGATGGCGTCGAACTGCTCGATGGCGGCCGCGTCACTGCGGTCTTCCAGATCACCGACCTGCACCTCGTGGATCCCGTGCGCCTCGACCGGATCGAGGCCCAGCCCGTCTGCGATCTCGGCGGCGGTCTGCTGGGCGCGAGCCGCGACCGAATGCACGACGAGGCCGACGGGGTGCGCCCAGTCGATCCCGAAATCGCGAGCCTGCTGCCGGCCGAGTTGGGTCAGCGCCGCTCCCGGCGGCCGGGTGTCCAGCCGCTTGGCGACGTTCGCCTCCGACTGCCCGTGCCGCACCAGAACCAAACGGCCACTCATCCGCGTTGCCCCTCTCTCAACCCCGCCAACCACTGCGCTGCCTCATCGGTGACCGGCGGCGCCGCGCCGGCAGCCACTCCGGTCGGCCACGACCCCAGGTACCGCACGTCGGCCACCCGGCGGTGCAGCGCCTTGAGCGCCTCGGCGACCGGCGCGTCGTCGATATGTCCGACACAATCCAGGAAAAAGATATACGTGCCCAATTCCGTTCTGGTGGGCCGAGATTCGATGCGCGTCAGATCGATGTCCCGGATCGAGAACTCCGTCATCGCGGAGACCAGGGCACCCGGTTCGTTGCGCAACCGCAGCACGACGGATGTCCGGTCGGCGCCGGTGCGCGGCGGCGGCGGACCCGGACGGCCGACGAGCACGAAGCGCGTTCTGGCGTTGGGCTCGTCGACCACACCGTCGGCCAGCGAGTCCAGTTCCCACCGCGCGGCCGCGAGCGCGGTACTGACACCGGCGTCCACCAGACCTTCGGAAACCTGCTGCGCCGCACCGGCATTGGAGATCGCGGGCACCAGGGTGGCGTGCGGCAGCCGGTCTGCCAGCCAGCGGCGCACCTGGGCCGCGGCCACCGGGAACGCCGCGATGGTCGACACCGCAGCGGCGGTGACCCCCGGCCGGACGACGATGCTGAACGCGACGTCGAGCGTGTGCTCGGCGAAAATCTGCACTCCGCTGCCCGACGACAGGCTGTCCATGGTCGGCAGCACCGAGCCCTCGATGGAGTTCTCGATCGGCACGCACGCGTAGTCGGCGTCCCCCGCCCGGACGGCCTCCACGGCCGCGCTCGAGCTGTCACAGGCGACCGGTTCGAAATCCGGGTCGCCGGCGACCAACTGCAACATGGCCGCTTCAGTGAAGGTGCCTTGCGGCCCGAGATAGGCGATGCGTGCCACGCCGCAACCCTACTGGCTGCCGGTCGGCCGACGCCCGCGACGCGGGCCTTTCGATAGGCCTTGCGCCAACACCCCGCGATAGTTAACTTAGGCTTACCTCACTTACCAGCGAAGGCGGGACATGCGCGACCTCACGACGACAATCGCAGCACCGACCACGGCCGAACGTGTCCGCAGCGCGTGCGCCCGGGCCGCCGACGCGACCCTGGCCGCCGACGGCGTCACACCGACGACCACGCCCGTGCATCACCTGCTGGCCGACGGCTCCGTCGCCCTGACCGTGCCGGCCGCGGGCCTGCTCGCCGCCACCGTCACGGCCGCCGGGGCCGTTGGCGTCGCCGCCATGCTGGAGCTGACCGACCTCGCTGCCCTGCCGCTGCGCGAACGGGTCCGCTCCCTCGTCTGGTTTCGCGGACGTCTCCACGATGTGCCGTCCGCCCGCGTCCCGGCCATGCTCGACCTGATCGCCTCCGAGCACCCGCACCCGGCATTGCTGCAGGTCAACACCGGCTCCGGGGCCGGTGACACCGACACGCCCTACACGCTGGTCCGCCTCGAGATCGAGTCCGTCGTGGTGGCCGACGCCACCGGCGCCGAGTCGGTGCCCGTCGGCGCGCTCCTGGAAGCCCGCCCCGACCCGTTCTGCGCCATGGAGTCGCACTGGGTGCAGCACATGGAGAGCGCGCACCGCGACATGGTCGACCGGCTCGCCAGCCGGCTGCCGGTGACGCTGCGCCACGGCCACGTGCGCCCGCTGGGTCTGGACCGCTACGGCGTCCAGCTGCGCATCGAACGCGAAGACGGCGACCATGACGTCCGGCTGCCGTTCACCAAGCCCGTCGACGACGTCACCGGCCTGAGCCGAGCCATCCGCACCCTGATGGGCTGCCCGTTCCTCAACGGGCTCCGCGCGCGCAAGATCTGAGGGCGTCGATTAGCCGCTTGCGCGAAGAGCATCAGGACGATGAGCCGCTTGCGCGCCGAGCATTAGACAAGCGCCGGTTACCGTAGCTGCGATGACCGGGCCGCAGCAGGAACACACCGAACGTCGCGCGCTGCGCCTCGAGATCGCCGTGGTGCTGGCCGTGACGTTCGGCCTGTCGGCCTACACGGCCGTGGTCAGCCTGGCCGAGGCCGTCATCCTCGGCTTGTCGGGGCAGAAGGTCGCGCTCAACCGCCGTCGCTCCCCGATCGACTTCATCGACTTCCTGCTCAACCTCAGTCCCGTCATCACCCTGGTCGGCTGGGGCTTCCTGGCGCTGTACCTGTTGTGGCGCAGCGGCTTCCGGCCCGCGGCGATCGGTCTGGGCCGCTTCCGCTGGCGCCCCGATCTGCTGGGCGGTCTGGGCCTGGCCGCGCTGATCGGTCTGCCCGGACTCGGGCTGTACGTGGCCGGCCGGGCGCTGGGCATCGGCGTGGATGTCGTGCCGAGCACGCTCGGCGACACCTGGTGGCGGATTCCGGTGCTGCTGCTGATGGCGTTCGCGAACGCCTGGGCCGAAGAGATCATCGTCGTCGGGTTCCTGCTGACCCGGCTGCGCCAGTTGGACGTCTCGGCGACCAAGTCCCTCGTCCTGTCGGCTCTGCTGCGCGGCGCCTACCACCTGTATCAGGGTTTCGGCGCCGGACTCGGCAACATCGCGATGGGTCTGGTGTTCGGGTACACCTGGCGGCGCACCGGCCGGTTGTGGCCGTTGATCATCGGGCACGGCGTGATCGATGCGGTGGCGTTCGTGGGCTACGCGTTGGCCGCCCGCCATTTGGGCTGGCTGCACCCGGCGTAATTCCGGGCGAATTCCCCATCACGTCAGCCAAGCCTTACCTATTCGCATTCAGCAATTCGAATTAATGGATATTGCATACGTCACACCGGGTAAGGATATGCTTTCCTGAATTAGGTTGACCTTGCATGACAAGGCCATTTGACCTGCACTATCTTCACTTTCATGACCGACGCGACACGCCTCGAAACGAAATTCCACCAACTGCTCCAGGAACAGATTCGAAGCGAATTCGGCGCGTCTCAGCAATACATTGCGGTGGCCGTGTACTTCGATGGCGAAGACCTCCCCCAGCTCGCCAAGCACTTCTATGCGCAGGCCGTCGAAGAACGCAATCACGCCATGATGCTGGTGAAGTACCTGCTCGATCGCGACATCGACGTCGAGATCCCGGGCGTGGACCCGGTGCGCAACACCTTCGCCTCGCCGACCGATGCGCTCAAGCTCGCACTCACCCAGGAACGCGTCGTCACCGAGCAGATCAGCCGGCTGGCCAGCGTGGCCCGCGAAGAGGGCGACTACCTCGGCGAGCAGTTCATGCAGTGGTTCCTCAAGGAGCAGGTCGAAGAGGTCGCGACCATCACCACGCTGGTGAAGATCGCCGACCGCGCCGGCGAAAACCTGTTCAATCTCGAGGATTTCGTCGCCCGCGAACTGGCGGGCACCGGTGCTGCCGACCCGACCGCGCCCGCGGCCGCCGGCGGCAACCTCTAGGCGGTCAGGCCTAGGCGTCCTGCCCGGCGTCCTGGCCGGTGTCCCGGCCCGCGCCCGTCAACCCGTTCTGCAACCAGTCCTTGGTTCGGCCCGGGTGATTGGTGGCGACCCAGCCGACACCGAGATCCGCGCAGTAGCGCACGTCCTCGTAATGGTCGACGGTCCAGCAGTACAGCGCACGCCCATGCGCGGCGGCATGGTCGACCAGTTCGGGATGCTCACGCAGCGTGGTGATCGACGGGCCCACTGCCGTCGCACCGACCGTCGTCGCCGCGCTGCCGCCCAGGTATCGCGACGTCTCGCCGAGCAGCACGGTCGGCAGCATCGGTGCGGCCCGGCGAATCCGCCACACCGCCGCCGCCGAGAACGACATCACCACGGCGCGGGCGAGGTCGGCGGAGGCCGGCGCCGCGATGCCGTACCGGTGCAGCAGCGCGAGCACCTTGCTCTCGACGAGCGCGCCGTACCGCACGGGGTGCTTGGTCTCGATGAACAGCTTCACCGGCCGGCCCCAGTCCAGCGCCAGCCGGATCAGGTCGTCGAGGGTGAGCAGGCCGGCCGAACTCTGGCCGCCGTCGGCCCGGCTGGGATGCCATGCGCCGTAATCCAATTCGCGCAGCTGCGCGAGGCTCATCTCACTGACCAGCCCGGTGCCGTTGGACGTGCGGTCCACCTTGCGGTCGTGGACACACACCAGATGTCCGTCGCGGGTCAGCCGGACATCGCATTCGAGGCCGTCGGCGCCCTGGCTCAGCGCCAGTTCGTAGGCCGCCAGCGTGTGCTCGGGCCGCTCGGCCGATGCGCCACGGTGTGCCACCACGAAAGAGCTGTGGCGTGTGCCGTCCGTCCCGCCAGTGCCGTCCACGCCCATGGTCCTATGCTGCCGGTTCCTCCGCTGTGGGCTCAACCGGAACCGCCGATTGGGCACCTGATTCTTCGGCCTGCTCCGCGTCGACGACGACCCAGCGCTGTGCGGGTGCGTCGGCCTGCGTCCGTTCGAAGGCGTGATAGACGCGCAGGACCATCGCCAGCGACAGCATGCCCATCAGGTACGCGATGACCGTCACCTCGGTGCTGTCGGCGATGCCCTGCGGGTCCGTCGCGAACATGCCCACGATGGACCACGCGACGACCAGACCCGACACGGCCCAGATCGCCCACCAGATGCCGATCGGGCGGCGCAACGCATTCACGCGGTTCTCGGCCGTGGCCATCTCGGTGACGAACACCGGCGCGAGGAACATGTTGACCACCGGGACGAGGCAGCCGACCCACAGCACCCAGCGGCGGCGCGGCTCGGTGGTGCCGGCGCGGTGATAGGCCGCCGCGCGGCGGGCGATCAGCCAGTTGGTGAGCACGATCGCCGTCGCCAGCACCGCGAACAACGCGACGACGCCGGCCGCGACGCCGAGCCAGCTGCCGGCGAGGGCCACCCACGGGTTCAGCAGCACGGTGCGGTTGATCAGCAGCAGGACGTAGCGCACGACATGCATCAACGCCGCGGCGCCGAGCGCGATCATCGTGATGGCCGCGACCGTCTGCACCACAGCCGTCGACGGTCCGCGATGCGTCTGCTCCGGCGCGGCGGGCGGCCCCGGATCCTGGGCGAACTCTTCGGTCAGGCCCCAGCGCGGAATGTGGTCGTAATGCGGGGTCGGCCCCAACGGGGGCCGCTGCCGCCGTGGCTTAGGCGCAGGACCCGGCCGCACGGCAATCCACCGGTATCCGCGCGCCGACTTCGTCTGCCCGGCCGGCGCCTGCGCGTCGGGGGCCAGCAGCGGACCGCGGCAGCGCGGGCACCACTGACGCTGGCGATCACGCACGTTCCAACGCGTCGAGCACCGGGAACAGACCTGGATCACGGAACCAGCCTACGGGCCCGTCAGACGGCGCCGGGGGCGCCGTCGTCGGTGACGATCGCGCGACCTGCACCGGCCCACGCCAGCATCCCGCCGTTGACGTTGATCGGCTCGAACCCATTGCGCGCCAGGTAGTGCGAGACCTTCAGCGACCGGCCGCCGGCATGGCAGATGACGTACAGCGCGGCATCACCGTCGATCTCCCCCAGCCGGGCGGGCACCTCGCTCATCGGGATGTGCTGGGCCCCTGCGGCGTGGCCACGGGCCCACTCATCGTCTTCCCGCACGTCGAGCAGGACCGCGTCCGAGTCGAACGCGGTGGGCAACTGATCGACGTCGATCTGCGGCACGTGCACATCATCATCCATGCGTACATGCTGGCACGGGCGGGGCTCACGCCACCACAGCACGCCATGACAGCAATCGCAGAACTATCCACAGTTTCCACAGGTTCATCCACAGGGCGACGGGAGGCCCGCCGACGGCCTTACCGGCCACAGCGCGCCGAACGCATAATTGACTGGGGATAAACAAGGGGCCATTGGTCCCCGTTGATCAACAGGCCGACACGCGGCGTGAGCGAAAAAGCTTGCCGGGCTAAGTAAATCCGGGGCCGCAAATCCGGCCCGCCGCCGATGGGGCCCGATTTCCCCGTCCCGCCGGCAAACAGTTATGATCGGCGTCACAACATCGGGTTGTGACAATCCTCACTCCGCTCGAAATCGGGAACTCAGGGTTGTTCTGGCAGGTCAGGGAGTATGCAATGGCGGCACATCCGTTGCGTCCGGGTTCGGGCGCATCGCCCGAGTGGCAATCGGCGTTCCCGTCCCGCACACACAGCCAACTCGTCGCGTGTGTCCGCGCCGGAATCATCGCGCTGGTCCTGCTCGTCGTGCTCGTTCTGATCGTTCTGGTCTAAAGGCCCAACAGGCACCGATCCCACCCCTGTTCCGGGGGTGTCCTTGCGGTGCGCGCAGCGATGGAGCAATGTGGTCTGGGATCTGTGGACGAACCCCAACTAGGGTCGTTGATCCCGCACGCGATCATCTAAGGAAGGAATCCTGTGGCTGAGTACACCCTGCCGGACCTGGACTACGACTACGGCGCCCTGGAGCCGCACATCTCCGGTCAGATCAACGAGATCCACCACAGCAAGCACCACGCGGCCTACGTCAAGGGCGTCAATGACGCGGTGGCCAAACTCGAAGAGGCGCGGGCCGGCGACGACCACGCCGCGATCTTCCTGAACGAGAAGAACCTGGCCTTCCACCTCGGCGGCCACGTCAACCACTCGATCTGGTGGAAGAACCTGTCCCCCAACGGTGGCGACAAGCCGACCGGCGAGCTGGCCGCGGCCATCGACGACCAGTTCGGTTCGTTCGACAAGTTCCGCGCGCAGTTCACCGCGGCCGCCAACGGCCTGCAGGGCTCGGGCTGGGCGGTGCTCGGCTACGACAGCCTGGGCGGCCGTCTGCTGACCTTCCAGCTGTACGACCAGCAGGCCAACGTGCCGCTGGGCATCATCCCGCTGCTGCAGGTCGACATGTGGGAGCACGCCTTCTACCTGCAGTACAAGAACGTCAAGGCGGACTACGTCAAGGCTTTCTGGAACGTCGTCAACTGGGCCGACGTGCAGGAGCGCTTCGCCGCCGCCACGACCAAGACCAACGGTCTGATCTTCGGCTGATCTCACGCTTTCCGGTAACGGGGCGTCGCGCATGTGCGCGGCGCCCCGTTCTCGTTTACCACCGAAGCCCCCATCTCGCGAGCCGGCAGCCACATTCGGCCCACGTGACACTTCTGGCACTCGGGCCATCTTGCGTGCTAACGCGTCACTGCCGCACCCTGGAATCAGCGATCCACTGCCGTATCGACTGATTGCTGATCGAGGTACCGGAGGGCAGCCATGGAGAGGTCTGGGCAAGCCGTCGAGATTGCACCGTTCCATTCCGGCGGCGCGTTGAAGGGGTTCGTGGTGTCCGGCCGGTGGCCCGATTCCACCAAGGAATGGGCCCAGCTACTGATGGTCGCCGTCCGGGTCGCCTCGCTGCCCGGGTTGCTGGCAACCACCACCGTCTTCGGTACGCGCGAGGAACTGCCAGAACATCCACAGCCGGGCACCGTCGGCCTCGTCCTCGCGGAAGGGCCCGTTGTTGGCGAAGCAGCGGTGACACCGGGATACTTCGCCGACCATCAGCCGACGGCCCTGTTGATGCTCCACCCGCCCGCCGAGACGACACCCTCCCTACCGGAGTGCCACGGCGCCGCGTCGGGGTGCCTGCTGCTACCGGGACTGCCTTACCTGGGACTGGAACATCGCGCCGCGTGGGTCGAAGCCGAAGCCGACGGCACCATCACCTCGATGGTCAGCAGGGTCGGCGTCGATCCCATCAGCCACCCCGACACCGCCATTCTGGCGATGCTGCTTGCCGCTTGACCCTACAGTGGGTTAACAGCAAAGAGGTCGGGCAATTCGCCATGTCGCCGGCCGCCGGCCCAGGGCGCTCCCCATCCTGCTCACGCGGTTGCCACGTCCTGCCGCTCGGGTTAATCGTCGGTACGCTAATGGCAAACACTTCGGACGACACCGAGCGCCCGACACCCGGATTGCTGAATCATCCCCCGCCCGACAGCGATTGTGACGCGACGTGCAGCCGAGGTCCGGGCAAAATAGCACACGCGTCAAAATTTGCCTCATCAGGCCGTCGACCGGGGCCGGGATCCACCCCCAGAACCCCAGCTCGGAGCCCTTTGAGCCGACAAATTTGGTAGCTGGAGCGACTTTTCCGTGGTTTGCACTTGGTTCCCGGCGCAACTCTCGCTACGATAGTCAGCAAATAGTGACACTGACGCCTGCGGATATCGCTAAGTGGAGGAATAACCGATGAGCATGACGTTCGCCGCTCGGCTGAACCGGCTGTTTGACACCGTCTACCCGCCCGGACGCGGCCCCCACACATCTGCCGAGGTGATCGCCGCACTCAAGGCCGAGGGTGTGACCATGTCGGCCCCGTACCTGTCGCAGCTGCGTTCGGGCAACCGGACCAACCCGTCTGTCGCGACCATGGCTGCGCTTGCCAACTTCTTCCGGATCAAGCCGGCTTACTTCACCGACGACGAGTACTACGAGAAGCTCGACAAGGAGCTGACCTGGCTCGCCAACATGCGCGACGAGGGCATCCGCCGGATTGCCGCTCGTACGGTCGGCCTGTCCCCCGAAGCCAAGAAGGACCTCGCCAACAAGGTCGACGAGCTGCGTCGCCAGGAGAACCTCGACAGCTGAACTGGTTAGCCCGATCGGGCTCGACCACATTACGACCAGCGGATTCCGTTAATCCGCTGGTCGTACTGCTTTCACGCGACCGACAGACGCCTTCGCGGCGGTTCCGGGCGCATCCGCCTTACCCTGCCGATCCAGCTCGCGGTACTGCGCGGCAATCGCCAGAATCCACTCCCGATCCGAATACGTCGCGGGCTGCCTGAGCCAGCTCGGCCCCGGGAACTTCGTCCGCGAACCGCCCTTCGGACGGCTGCTACGCCCGTCGTAAATCCAGCTGGCCACCCGCCGCGCCTGCACATCCGGCGCCACGTCGACGCGTCCGGAGCCGGCGGCCTCACCGGCACCGTCCAGGACGGCGGTGGCCTCCAGGTACAGCGCATCGGAGATCAACGACATCTGCTCGGCCACCCGGAAGAGCAGCGGACCGCGGGGCCGCACACCGATGCCGATGTTCGGATGGCGGCGGCTCAACTCGGCGAGCAGCGGGGCGATGGTCCGCAGTTCGCGCCGCGCCCCGAACCAGTCCTCGACACTGGGCAGCAGCGAGCCGCTGGCCACCACCAGCATGGCGCAGCCGAGAATGGTCGCCGCCGCGCCGACACCGACCAGTTGCGTGCTGCCCACCGCCCGCAACAGGATGAAGGCGCTGGCCAGCACGATCAGCACGATGCCGACGCTGAAGACGAACAGGGCGCGGCCCCTTCGGGTGCGGTTGGAATTGCGCACCCCGGCCCACGCCACCAGCGTCAGCGCCAGCAACACGTACAACAACGGCAAGAGCCACGACAACGAGTTGCCGCCCGAACCCAGATTTCTGCGCAGGTACTCCTCGGGCGCCATCTCCGGCTGCTGCGGGGTCAGGAAGAACAGCACCAGGGTGAGCAACGCGATCGCCCCGGCGACGCCGTACTGGGCCAGGGCGATGCGGCGGATGACGAGCGGTTTACGACTCGACGATGCCGATGTGATCATCACGCAACTGCCTGCGGCACAAGCGATCAGCGCCACCTGGCTGAGCATGCTGGACACGTTCGGCCAATGCAGGATGGTGTCGAGCAGGAGCGTGAGCGGCTCCCAGTTCAGTGCCGCGACCAGGCCGAGGCTGCCCAGCGCAACGATCATCGCGGCACTGACGAGGGACTGTTTGTTGACCAGCGCCCAACCGATACGCAGGCCGGTCGCCAGGCCGAGCAGGCCGGCGATAACCCAGATGATCAACCAAACGCCTCGCCGAGACGGATCTGGACGATCGAGGAGCGGTCAGAAGGCAGCCGGCCCAGCCGGTGGATGAGCAACGCGGCGAAATCCTCGGCTTCCTGTTCGGCTTCCTCACCGGCCGGCCCCATACAGCCGGTCCGCTGATTCAGCATGTAGCCGATGAGATCGGAACTGGCCAGTTCCATGGTGTCGCGGGCGGCCTCGACGACGGACACGCCCTCATGACCCAGCACCAGGTGGCCGAGCTCGTGGGCGAGGGTTCGGTCACCGGCCGGCAGTCCCTTCTGCAAGAGGAACACGTCGCGGTCGTTGTACTGGCGCCACTGCCCACAGACGCCGGGCGGGAGGTCGGCCATGGTCACCTCGATCGGGCGGCCACGGTCCTCGCTGACTGCTTCGACGAGACGGGCAAGTGAGACCTCGCCACGTCGCGGGGCAAGATCCAGCACCGAATTGACTGCGCGTGTGACACGGCGGCTCGCGGGCATGCCGAACCCCCTTTCGCTGCGATTGGCACGGTTGCCATCAATTGTGCCGCAGACCCATTGCCTCAGGTCATAAATCGTGCAGTGCCGCTGCGGCGGACCACGTGACCAGCGCGCGCCTGCCGGTAGCCGACCAGGCCACCGGCGCCCGTCAGGATGAGGATGCCGGTGAAGCCGGGAACGGCCACCGCGGCCACCTCGCTGAGACCGGCTGCGCGCAGGTAGTCAGGATATCCGGCGC
This sequence comes from Mycobacterium sp. SMC-17, assembly GCF_045310915.1. Lineage (NCBI taxonomy): Bacteria > Bacillati > Actinomycetota > Actinomycetes > Mycobacteriales > Mycobacteriaceae > Mycobacterium > Mycobacterium sp. SMC-17. The sequence goes on from NZ_JBJIAK010000032.1 coordinate 52,795, forward strand.
GGAACGCGGGTTCAGCGATGATCTCGTTCTTGGTGCCGAACGTGGTCGGCTGCGGCGACCGCACCGCCGGGAGTTCTGCCGGGGCGCTGACGACGACCGGGTTGTCGAGCTTCAGCGCGGGAAACGCCGGCGTATCCAGCACCGGCGCCAGCGGTAGGCCCGCAGCCGGCACCGGCATGCGGTTCGGGCGCCCGACGTTCAGGTTCATGGTCGGAACGACTTGGGCACTCAGCATCGACAGCGACGTCTGCATGAAGGGCAGCGACGTCGCGGCGTCGAGCGTCGCGTTGGTGAGCCCTGCGACGAAGTCATAGACCGGCTCGATGTGGGCGAGGACGAAAACCGGGATCGCGGCGAGCTGCGCCAGCACCGGGATGTTCGACATGTCGGGCAGCTGGGGGAGCTGATCCCACTTCGGCAGTCGCGGCACCAGCGACGCCAGCGGGATCTTCGTCAGATCGATGCTCTGCACGGCCCCGGTCGGCGACGTGTGGACAGCCGCGGACGGCAGGGAGAACGTCAGACCCATCAGGTTGATGCTGGTGGTCGGTCCGGCCGGGGTCGCCTTGACCGTCGCCTTGGTGGGTGACGCGGTCGGCGACGCGGGGCTGTCCGAACCGCTTCCCGGCTTGACGCCGCCTGCGGTGGGCAGGCCGGGCAGCTTGGGCAGACCCGGGAGCGACGGCAGGCTCAAGATGTTGGGCAGGCTCGGGAACCGGATGGCGGGGGCGCTCGCCGCGGTCGCGGGCGCGGGACCGGTCGCGGCAGCCGGCTGCGGTTGGCTTGTCCCGCCCGTCGTCGCGGGTGCGGTGGTGCCGGACGTCGTACCGGTTTCGGTCTGCTGAGTCGACGAGCCGGCCGACGGCTGATGTTCGCCAGCGGCCGCGTTCGACGTTCCAGAATCCTCGGGCCGCCCCGGAGAAGTGACATTATTTTGTTTGCTGGGGGCGTTGCTTTCAGACGCATTCTTGCCGGATTCACCGGTTTTGCCGGGGTCGTGAACACCAGCTTCAGAACCACTCTTGGCAACGCCGCCGGAGGCACCGCGCTTATCCTTTTTGCCCCCAGAACCGGCGCCCCCGGCCGACGGCGCCTGTGACTGGCCGTCCGTCGGCTTGGCCGGCCGCGCCGGGGCCTTGTGCCCGCCACCAGCGGACGAGCTGCCACCGGGCTTCGTGCCGCCATGAGAAGCCCCGCCACCGTGGCCACTCGAGTCACTACCGGAAGCTGCCGTATCAGCGAAGGCGTTCGCACCACCCAGGCCAGCGATCAACAGCCCAGATGCCATCAGCGCGGCAGCTGTAGCTATTCGTTGGCGTGGCGCCATCGTTCCCTCTGCTTTCATGGCATCAAAAACCCGCTCCGATGAATTCCGAATAATTGTCGCACAGCCGCCGGACTTTGTTTGCTGGATAAAGTAGCGAGAAATGTGGGAAATTCCACCCCCGAATTGCGGCGGAATTCGACCCATGGCCCGATGCCCGATTCCGGCCCACGGACGATAAGGTGACGTCACCATCGCAGCAAGATCGTGCACACGTGTCGAGACGACCGGGAGGTCAGCCGGAATGGGCCTGTTCAAGCGACGCAAGAGCCGGGCAACCCGTCGCGCCGAGGCGAAGGCGATCAAGGCGAAGGCGAAACTCGAGGCACGGCTGTCCGCCAAGAACGAGGCCCGGCGCATCAAGGCGGAAGGCCGTCGGCAAACGAAACGGGACCGGGCCGGCGTCAAAGCCCAGCGGGACAGCGACAAGATGGCACTCAAGGTTGCTGAAACGCAGCTGCAGGCGGTCCGTGAAGGCAAGCTGCTGTCGCCGACCAAGATTCGCCGGCTGCTGATGGTGTCGCGAATCCTCACCCCCGTTGTCGTGCCCGTGGCGTACCGGGCCGCGATTGCCGCGCGCGGTCTCATCGACCAGCGCCGCGCGGACCAACTGGGTGTTCCGCTGAGCCAGATCGGGCAGTTCTCCGGTGCCGGCGGCGCGCTGTCCGCCCGGATCGCCGGTGCGGAGCGCTCGCTGCGCCAGGTCGCCGAGAACAAGCCCAAGGACGCCGAGACCAAGCAGTTCGTGGCGACGCTGTCGAGCAAGCTCGCCGATCTGTCCGCCGCGGTGACGGCGGCGGAGAACATGCCGGCGCCGCAGCGGCGGACCGCGCACGCCGCCATCGAAAGCCAGCTCGACGGCATCGACGCAGACGTCCTGGCCCGCCTCGGGGTGTCCTGACCCACCCGGAGGAGCACCCGCATGGCAGACGAGCAGAAGTCCCCCGACGAGGAGTCGCAACCCGGCGTCCCCCCGAAGGAGACGCCGGCCAAGAAGACGCCCGCGAAAAAGGCGCCCGCGAAGAAGGCTCCGGCCAAGAAGACGCCCGCCAAGAAGGTGCCGGCGAAGAAGACGCCCGCCAAGAAGGCCGCAACCACCGCGCCGGCCAAGAAGGCCCCGGCGAAGAAGGCTCCACCGAAGGTCGGGCCACCCGCACCCCCGGCTTCCGAGGCGCCGGCGCCCCAGCCGCCCGCTCCCGGGGCGCCCGCGCCCGCACCGCTGCCCGTGCTCGACCTGACTCCGCCCGTGCCGCAGCGCTCGCAGGTGCCGGTCACCGCGGTGATCGTCGCGAGCGTTCTGGCCCTGCTCGTCGTGCTGCTGGCCCGACGCCGCGCCGCCGGCTGACTCCGCGCCCTGAGATAATCGGCGGGTGACCATCGAACCCCGCGCCACTGCCGACCTCGTCGACGAGATCTATCCCGATGTCCGCAGCTGCGATCTGCAGCTGCAGAACTACGGCGGTCGAACCATGTTCGCCGGCCGCATCACCACGGTGAAGTGCTTCCAGGACAACGCCCTGCTCAAGTCGATCCTGTCGACGCCGGGCGACGGCGGCGTCCTCGTGGTCGACGGCGACGGATCACTGCACACCGCCCTCGTCGGCGACATCATCGCCGGCCTCGCGCACGACAACGGCTGGTCGGGCGTCATCGTCAACGGCCCGGTGCGCGACGCGTCGACGCTGCGCACCATCGACGTCGGCATCAAGGCGCTGGGCACGAACCCCCGCAAGGGCACCAAGACCGGCGCCGGCGAGCGCGATGTCGAGGTGACCTTCGGCGGCGTCACCTTCGTCCCGGGTGACATCGCCTACTGTGACGAGGACGGCATCGTCGTCGTCACACCGTGACATCAACACGGAAAAGCCCCCACCGTGAGGTGGGGGCTTTTCTCGTCTGACGGATCAAACCGTCACTGCGGCACGGTGTTTCGTGAACTGCAGCGCCTGCTCGTCGACCTTGCCGTACCGGATGGTCCGCATGTCGAAGAAGTAGTTCTGCTTGAGCTTCCACGGCGCTTCCGAACCCGACTTGGGCAGGCTGTCCATGGCCCGCTTGAAGTAGCCGGGCGTGAAGTCCATGAACGGCAGCTCGTCGACGCTGTCGCCCGGGTGCTGCGGCTCGACGCGGTCGAATCCGTTGGCGTCCATGTAGTTCAGCACGCGGCAGATGAACTCGGACACCAGGTCGGCCTTGAGCGTCCAGGACGCGTTGGTGTAGCCGAAGGTGATCGCCATGTTCGGCACGCCCGACAGCATGAGGCCCTTGTAGGTCATGCAGGACGGCAGGTCGATCGGCTCGCCGTTGCGGTTGGCGGTCGCGCCACCGAACAGCTGCATGTTCAAACCCGTTGCGGTGACGATGATGTCGGCCTGCAGCTCCTCGCCGGAGGTCAGCTTGATGCCATTCTCGGTGAAGGTCTCGATGGTGTCGGTGACGACGCCGGCCTTGCCCGAGCGGATGGCCTTGAACAGATCGCCGTTGGGCGCCAGGCAGACTCGCTCGTCCCACGGGTTGTAGCGCGGGCTGAAGTGCTTGTCGTAGTCGAAGCCCTCCGGCAGCCGGCGCTCGGCCATCTGGCGCAGCGCCTTCTTGAACACGGCCGGGAACTTGCGGGCGAGCTGGTACTGCCCGGTGCTGTAACCGATCTGCTTCCAGCGGTTCACGAAGTGCGCCAGGTGCTTCGGCAGATATTTGTTGGCCTGCTTGGCAATCGGGTCCTCGAGTGGCAGCGCACCGATGTAGGTGGGCGAGCGCTGCAGCATGGTCACGTGCCCGGCGCCGCCGTTCACCAGTGACGGGATCAGCGTGACGGCCGTGGCGCCGGAACCGATCACGACGATGTTCTTGCCGGTGTAATCGAGGTCCTCGGGCCAGTGCTGCGGGTGCACGATCTGGCCCTTGAAGTCGGCCGCGCCGGGGAACTCGGGCGAGTAGCCCTCGTCGTAGTTGTAGTAGCCGCTGCACACCGACAGGAACGACGCGGTGACCTGCTTTTCCTCGCCGCCGGCGGTGATGTTGATGGTCCAGCGGTTCTCGGCGTCCGACCAGTCGACCGAGGTGACGTGCTGGCCGGTGCGGATGTGCTGGCGGATGCCGTTCTCGTCGGCGGCCTCGTTGATGTAGTTCCAGATCGACTGGCCGTCGGCGATCGACTTGGCCGACTCCCACGGCTTGAACCGGAAGCCGAGGGTGAACATGTCGGAGTCCGAGCGGATGCCGGGGTACTTGAACAGATCCCAGGTGCCGCCGATGTTCTCCCGACGCTCCAGGATCACGTAGCTCTTGGTGGGGCAGCGGTCCTGGAGGTGCCAGGCGGTGCTGATGCCGGAGATGCCAGCACCGACGATGACAACATCGAAGTGTTCGATCATGGTACCGACGGTATCAACATGGTGTTGAGTCGGTCAACGGTGTGTTGAAAAACTCGACAAACTGTTAGGCTCAGCTGCGTGAGTACCGCTGCGCAGACCCGGGCGCCCCGGGGCCGTCGTGCGGCACGCCCCTCGGGCGACGAGCGCGAAGCGGCCATCCTCGCCACCGCAGCCGCCCTGCTCGAGCAACGCTCGTTCTCCGAGATTTCCGTCGATGACCTGGCCAAAGGCGCCGGCATCTCCCGCCCCACGTTCTACTTCTACTTCGCGTCGAAGGAAGCCGTGCTGCTGTCGTTGCTCGATCCGCTGATCAAGCGCGCCGACACCGGCTTCGACGGCGCGCTCGAGGACATGCCGGCGGACCCGAAGAAGGCCATCCGGCACGGCATCGAGATCTTCTTCAGTTCATTCGGCTCGCACCCGGCCACCGCCCGGGCCGGCGTCGAAGCGGTCAGAACAGTTCCCGAACTCCGCGAGTTCTGGGCCGGGCTCATGCAGAAGTGGATCAACCTCACCGCCGCACTGATCGCCGCCGAACGCGCGCGCGGCGCCGCGCCGGACACCCTGCCCGCCCGGGATCTGGCCACCTCGCTGAACCTGATGAACGAGCGCATGATCATGGCCACCCTGGCCGGCGAGCCGGGCGCCGTCGCGCACGACGACGTCGTGAACACCCTCACCCACATCTGGCTGAGCAGCATCTACGGCTGAAGTCCGCCACTCTTGCGCTACATCGCGTAATCCGGCAATTCGATGTCGTCGCGGAATTCCCGCCGGATCACCCAGGCCGCCAGTGCCGGGATATCCAGCAGCCGGCTGACGCGGTTACGGGTCCAGAGGCCGACCGAAGTCCGCGGTGCCAATACGCCCGCGAAAGCTCTGGCGGACTCTTGTTTGCCCTCGATCAGCGGTCGGACCAGCTGCTCATAGCGGCGAAACGCTTCACCGTGCTCACCGCCGGACCTGTCGAGTTCGCCGGCGAGCACGTACGCCTGGAGCATCGCCAGTCCGGTTCCCTCGCCGGCCAGCAACGACACGCACGAAGCCGCGTCCCCGACCAGTGCGACGCGCCCCTGCGACCAGCGGTCGATCTTGATCTGACTGACCCGATCGAAGTACAGATCCTCGGCTCGATCCAGCGCGGCGAGGATTGCCGGGCACTCCCATCCGTCATCGCCGAAAACCTGCCGCAAGGCTCTCCGGACACCGGTGCCGTCGGCCGTCTCCGCAGCGGTCAACTGATCGTCGGAGACGATGAACAGGAACAGGGTCTTATCGTTCCGCTGCGCAAACCGGGCGACCACGCGTCCAGGCCTGCCGTGGGCGAGGTAGACGAGTTCATCGCGCGGGCGGTATCCGTCGGATTCGAATGCCGCGACCCAATAGCCCAGCTGCCTCTGGAATGTGGGGTCAGTGCCGAAAACCAGACTGCGCACCGTGGAATGAATGCCGTCGGCGCCGATCACTAGGTCGAACTCGCGGTGGCCGCCGTGTTCGAGCACGACCTCCACTCCCTGGTCAGATTGTTCGATCGCGGTGATGCGGTCGCCGAAGACCGTCTCGACCTCGTCTTCGACCGTTTCGTAGATCAGCCTTGCGAGCTCACCGCGCGGCAAGCTGATGTATCGCCCGTCGAAGACTCGCCGGAAAGGGCTCACGGCGAACCCGCCCGTCTTGCGGCCAAGGCCATCGACCAGCCGGACCTGTTCGATCCCGTAGCCGGCACCTTGTATCGCGTCTGACAGGCCCATCCGCTCCGCTATCGCGTAGCCGAGGCCCCAGAAGTCGATGAGATAGCCGCCGGTGCGCAGCTGCGGTGCCGTTTCGATCAGGACCGGGTCATGGCCGCTGCGGGACAACCAATGGGCCAATGTCGGCCCGGCTATGCCCGCGCCACTGACGGCGATCTTCATGAGGTCGTGTCGAGCCGCAACTCGACCATCGGGAGCGCCGTGTGGGTTGAGCTCACTGCGGTACCCAAGGTCTGGTCGAGGACGCCTTTGAGTCGGGCCCAGGCGCGCGGATGGCGCTCGATGTACTCACCCAGCGCGCGGTCCGCGGCCGACCGAGGCAGCACCCGCGCCGTCGCGGGCATCGGCGGGCGGCTGCCGACGTAGACCCGCACCCGGGGATTGGCCTCAATGTTGCGGAACCACTGGGCTTTCGTGCCGAAGCCGGAGGCCACCACATATGTATCGGCCGACGGATGGTCGATGACTTCCAGGACGACGTAGCGGCGGGCCCCTGACGTGCGTCCGGTGTGTTCCAGCATCAGCATCCGTGAACCGAACAGCGCGCCCCCGCGAGTCCGATAGATCCAGATCGGCGCGCGCACCAGACGTCGGCACCGCAGCAGCCTGGCGCCGCCGGCCGCCAAGCCACCGGTGTCACCGGAGCGTGGGTTGCGGGGCGTGGACATGGTTGTCTCCCTACCTTTCTCGTGCACTGTCGATGAGGCCGCTCACGTGGTGCCGGGCGATCCGGTCAGGCCATCGCGGTAGATCGCGAAGGCTTCGGTGGCCCAGCGCTCCATGCCGGCGGCGGTCAGCGGGTCGACCCCGAGTACTTCCGCAACGCGCCGACGCAGCATGAGCACCGCCAGGTCGTTGACCAACAAGAAGGCCGCGCGCACCGCCGGATCGTCGCCGGCGTCCGCCGTTCCGCCCGCCACCATCGCGCCAAGCGCGTCCTGGCTGATGGCGTACAACCGGGCGAACAGAACGGATCCCGTTGCGCCGCCGGCGATCAGCGATCTGCCCAGGTAATCCGGAATCGGCGACTGTGGCGGCAGGTGGACGGCGAAGGCCTCGAGCAGCGTCGGCGTCGCGGAGGGCTGCGTGCCGTCTTGGACCGGTGCTGTCACCTCGGTCAGCAGCGCCTCCAGGGTCTGCACGACGTAGTTGTCGACCGCCTCCACCAATCCGTCATTCGAGCCGTAGTGCCGGACCAGCAGCGCGGGCGAGACACCAGCCGCGGCGGCGATGTCGCGCATCGTCACCGCGTCGGCACCGCGCTCGGCGAACAGGCGCAGGGCTTCGTCGCGAATCCGTGCCCGCGCGGTCCGGTCGTCGACCATAGGTGAATGCATGTTCACCAATGTAAACAATTGTTTAGCCGAGCGCCAGGCACTCATCGATCCGAACATATGTGCGAAGATTGGCGAGTGTCGGATGTTGAAGCAGCCGCGATCCTGCACGCCGACCTCGACTCGTTCTACGCATCGGTCGAGCAGCGTGACGACCCCGCGCTGCGCGGCCGGCCGGTGATCGTCGGTGCCGGTGTGGTGCTGGCGGCCAGCTACGAGGCCAAAGCGTTCGGCGTGCGCACCGCGATGGGCGGGCATCAAGCCCGCGGCCTGTGCCCGCAGGCCATCGTCGTGCCGCCGCGGATGTCCGCCTATTCAGAGGCGAGCCGCGAGGTCTTCAAGGTTTTCCATGACACCACGCCGCTGGTCGAGCCGCTGTCGGTCGACGAGGCCTTCCTTGACGTCAGCGGCCTCGGCCGGGTATCCGGCACCCCAGTGCAGATCGGGGCAGCGTTGCGAGAAGCGGTACGTGAGCGTGTGGGGCTGCCGATCACCGTCGGCATCGCGCGCACCAAGTTTCTGGCGAAGGTCGCGAGCCGCGAAGCCAAGCCCGACGGACTACTGCTGGTGCCGCCGGACCGCGAGCTGGCCTTCCTGCATCCGCTTCCGGTGCAGCACCTCTGGGGCGTCGGCGCCAAGACTGCGGAGAAGCTGCGCGAACACGGCGTCGAGACGGTGGCCGACGTCGCGGCCCTCACCGAGTCGGCGCTGGGCGCCATGGTGGGCGCGGCCATGGGACGCCAGCTTTTCGCGTTGTCGCACAACATCGACCGCCGGCGAGTCACCACCGGCGTGCGACGACGGTCCGTCGGCGCCCAGCGCGCGGTGGGCCGGCGTGGAAACACCATGTCCGACAACGACATCGACGCGATGATCATCAACCTGGTCGACCGCATCACCCGCCGCATGCGCAGCAGCGGCCGAACCGGCCGGACGGTCGTCCTGCGGCTGCGGTTCGACGACTACAGTCGCGTGACACGCTCGCACACCATGCACCGCACGACCGCGTCGACCGAGGAAATCCTCACGGCCGCACGCGGATTGGTGGCCGCCGCCGGACCGATGATCGCCGAACGCGGACTGACGCTGATGGGGTTCTCGGTGTCGAACGTCGACACCGCCGGCACCGAACAGCTCGAGCTGCCCTTCGACGGCGAACCCGACACCGCCGCGGTGGACTGCGCCGTCGACCTGGTGCGCCAGAAGTTCGGCAACGCGTGCCTGACGCGCGGCGTGCTGGTCGGCAAGGACCCCGGCTGGGAGATGCCGATGCTGCCGGAATAGCGCGGGACGAAGCGGCGTTGGCGGAGTCATGCCGAGAAAGCTGACCGAAGCCGAGCGTGAACAGTTCCTCGCCGACAAGCACGTAGGGGTGCTGTCCGTTGCCGCCGAAGACGGCCGTCCGCCGTCGAGTGTCCCCATCTGGTACGACGTCACCTCCGACGGGCTGATCCGCATCAACACCGGCGCCGGCAGCCGCAAGGCGAAGCTGATCCAGCAGGCGGGCGTGGTCTCGCTCGTGGTCCAGCGGGAAGAGCCTCCCTACCAGTACGTGATCGTCGAAGGCTCGGTCGTCGACACCGCCACACCCGCGCCGGAAGACGCACGGGAAGCCATCGCGATCCGCTATCTGGGCGAAGAGGCCGGCCGCGAGTTCGTCCGTTCGATGGCAGGTGTTGCCACTGTCTTGTTCACTGTCCGCCCCGACCGCTGGCTAACGGCCGACTTCTCTGACGAGGTCTGACCACGCGCGGACTGGTGGTTCCAGTCGGCAGAGTTCCCGACGGGAATTCCGATGCTGCCGGATGCGTCATCGAGTGAGAGACGCTGCATCAGAACATGTTTGCCCGCCGGGATATTTGGGCGAGGGGTTCTACCGAGTCGCCCGAAAATTGGTGCGGGTCGGGTCCATCGGGCCGGGTTAGGCTCGGTTGAGGGTCAGGCGTGGACTGCACACTGGGGGGCTCGTGGCTGAGAAGTGCATCGCCGTAGTGACGGTGTGCGGCAAAGTTGTCGATATTGGGGCGAGTCAGGTCGGCAAAACGGCCGACAACATCTCCTAGGCCGGCTGCACGATGGGGCTATCGATTGCAGACGTTGATAAGTGGAATCCGGATTCGCTCAGTGCAGTAGGTGCGGCAAGTACCGCACGCGCTGACGCGGCCGCGGAGGCCGATAGTGCACTGAGAAGTTTGTCGGCCTTTGACAGCTGGCAAGGGACTGGCGCCAATGCTGCGCAGTTGCGCACCCAGGCATACGCAGACACTTTGGACGGACACGGCCGCGATGCGTCTGCGGTTGCCACAGCTGCCAAGACCGCGGCCAACGAGGTCAGGCAGGTCAAGAGCCAACTCAGCGAGTTGAGGTCGACGCTGGGGCAGTACGGCATCACGGTTGATGCCAACGGAAACCGCGTGGTGCCGCCGACAAATTTATCGTCGCTACCGCCGGCCCTCCGCACGCTTGTGCAGGGCGTGACCAAAGCGGGCCAGCAGAGCCTGGATCAGATCCGGCAGGCGGCCGATCACGCCGACGGCCTTCTCGCCGAGTCATTGACGAAGGCTGGCGAAAAGCTACCGATGCAGGGCGAGGACGGAAAAGGCGACGATAAACCGCCACCTCGGTGGACCGACAAAAATCTGTATCCGCACGATCCGACTGCTGACGATGTCAATCAAGACAGTATCGGAGACTGCTATCTGGATTCGACTATGGGCGCAATTGCCAACGCGAATCCGCAATGGATAAAGGATCGTATTCACTACGACCCGACCTCTGGAAATTTCGATGTCACGTTGTGGGACGGCAAGCAGTGGAGGCACATCCCGGTCACGCAAGACGATATCGACACCAATATTGCGCATCATGGTGCAAGTTGGCTCGACAATGGCAGGCCTGATGCGCCACTGTGGCCGACTGTTCTGGAGAACGCCTATGCGAAGTTGAAAGCTCCGGGCCGAAGTCTTGGAGACGCACTGGACAATGGCATAGGCAAAGGCGGCTATCCTCAAGACGCGATGGAGGCTCTCACCGGAAACCGAGGCACAGTCATCAATCCACAGAATGTCTGGCTGACGAGGGACCATCTTGACCAAGAGATTGCACAGGCCCTGGCCAACCACCAACCTGTAACAATTGGGAGCACGCCGGATGGCAGCCCGATACACAATAGCCACGCATATATGGTCGAAAAGATCACCGGATCAGGCAGTGACGCTCAAGTCACGCTACGCAATCCATGGAACAGCGACAATGAGAATCCCATCGTCACTGTCAGGCTTGGTGATCTCATCGGTTCTGGAATACCTGGCGTCAACGGGCATCACCCCACCAATGTCGTCAACATTGGATCACTAGGATGAAGCGGTCGACGAAAACGATGTGGATAGTTCTTACCGTTGTCGCATTCATCGCTATTGTCGCCGGAGGAACCACGATGTATCGAATTTGGCAGCGGCCGCCCATTCCATTGGCGGACATTCCCGCCTATCCGTACGAAAAATTCCAGATGCGGGGGGCGTCGCTTCCGATCGATAGCGTTGATCCGGCAGTCCGGACCCGCGCCGAGCAGGCGTTGACGCAGTTTGCTTCGACAGTCGAGTCCGGCTACGTCGTCGCCGGCAACCGATTCCTGGCCGGCAGGGGCGGGTTTACCTGGGATGCGGTTCGCAGCGAGGCCGGCGGATATCTGCAGAGGGCGGGCTACTCGGCAGATCGCGCCGGCCAAACTCCAGAGCGTGAAATCGACTTTGCCTACATCCTCTGGCGACGCGACAGCAAGTTCTGGCGACCGACCAGCAGCGACCGAATACTGGCGGTCGCTCTACAGGAGCCTGTCACGCCGGGATCAATCGATGAACAGGTCCATATTTATGGCTACTTCAGGCTCACGCCCGCCCACTGACCGGCCCGACGCTCCCGGTCAACAACGGTGGTCAGCCAAGCGAACGAGTCCCGATATCCTGGGCCGCTTTTTTCACCAAAGTTGCCCCCGATGCGTCGGACTGCACGTATTTCTCTGCCGCTTCGATGAACTTTTCACCGTGCTCGACGAGGTTCTTGGGATACAACGCCGTCGCGTCCCGCCAATCCGCGGCCAACGACGCAAGTGCGCCGGCGGACGTACCTACCCAGCCCGACTGAGCGGACGCAATCGCTGTGTCACTGTCGGCGAATGCCGATCTCGTCCTCGCGGCGATCCCACCCACCTCGACACCCGATGTGTGAATCTCGGCCGGATCGACCTTCAACTCGCTCATGTGCCCCCCTTACACACTGCGGCCCCAACTCATCCACATTAACGCCGCCGTGTACACCTGCTCAGCACCAAATTCGCCGCGGTTCGGAACGCTCAGCGCTGCTAATGTCATGGCAGGCAGGAGAATCTCGTCGGATTCGAGAAGGCACTCAGGGATCCAAGTTGCACACTGACCGATCGGACGACGTAGACGACTGGGCCGACGACAGCGACGTGGATTTCGACGATTACGTTGCCCCGCCCAGTTACTTCGATGTCGTGGATGACGACACCGGCCGGCACGCAGCCGAGTCCGACGGCGTGGCCGATCCGGCACGCGCTCTCACACCAGACGCTGACACCACAGCCCCGATCGTGCTCGCTGTCAGGGTGACCAATGCCGCGGGGACCGTCACCGCGACGGCGACCATCAGTGGCTGGCTTCAACGTATCGAGCTGGCACCACATGTGACGTCCACAGACGAGGCAGAGCTGGCTCGGGAAATCATCGCCACCGCCGAACTGGCCAGGCTGAAGGGCCAGTCCAGTCAGCGGACCCTCGTTGAGGACATGCTGATGTGGCAAGGCGCCGACAGCCACACCGCCCGCGACTACGTCGACGAATACATGAACCTGCCGACGTCGGCTCAAGCGGCTGAGGCCGAGGCCGAAGCGAACGCGCGGTACCTGCGCGGCGAGTATTGAACTAACCGATCCGATACGTCCATCCCGCATCGGCGACGCACTGCTGGATCGGAATTTTGATGTCGTCGGTCGTGATCAGGTGGTGCATGCAGTTCGAATTGCCCGACCAGAACAGCTGCAGGTCGCCGGTGTCGTGGCACTCGATCCACTGGCCTTCGGCGTCCTCGCGCCATTCGACCAGGTGATCCACCGCGTGCAAGAGCCGGTTCTCGGTATCCAGGCGCAGATGGATTTGGAAGGTCAGGGCCACGGCCAGGTCTTCGAGCACCTGTCGCCAGTCCGGATCGTCCGACTTCCACTCGGCCACGAGGTCGACGCCCTCGGGAGCGCCGGCGCGGATGAGCCACGGGCGCGCCGGACTGTTCAGCTGCAGTAGCCGGTCGTGCAGGGTCACTTACCGGGGATGATTTCGATGCTGAGTGCGATGTCGGAACCCCGGATATCCGCGACTCGCGCCGTCGCGTGGCGACTCGTCTTGCCCGTGACGACGGTGCAGGTCTGGGTGGCCCCGATGGTGGCCTCGATGCCACCGTCGCAGGACACGGAATCGATGTTCGACGCGGTCTGCGTGCTCAGTTTGTTCTTGACCGCCGTCTCCAATTTGTCCTTGGACATGGTGGTGGCCCCGCTACCGACGTGAAACGAACACGAGGCCAGGAGAACTGCCGTAGCCAGCGTGGCGACCCGACGCGCCTTCGATCGAAGTGCCATGTTCACCGAGTACGCCCGCACACCGGGTTCAGAACTGCGCAACCACAAATCCCGACAACAGCACCAGGAATCCGCCGACCTCACCGAGGATCAGCGCCACCATCCCGGCGTGCAGACCACCGCTGGGGTGCTCGAACTGGTTGGTGGTGTCCTGCCGGAGCCCATGCTGGATGTACGCGGCGATGGCGACGACGAAGAAGAACACCAAAACCATTGCGGCCGTGAGGTTCACCCACGACGGCCAGGAACTGAGCTGGACGAACACCGCCACCAGCAGGGTGGAGAACGAGTACATCAATGCGGCCCGGTGTGCGATGTCGACGTAGGGGTGGGCCAGATGGTCGGGGTTGACGGCCATCTGCCGGTACTTCCAGATGCCGAGGATCAGGGCCAACAGGAAGATCAGGCCGGCGGCGAAAAGCGTGATGACGGTTGCGGTACCGAGAACCATGCGCCAGACGCTACGCGGCGGCCCAGGACAGCAGTCGCTCGACCGGCCAGGTGTTGACGATCCGGTCCTGCGGAACACCGGCATCCAGCGCCCGCTGCGCCCCGTAGCCGAGAAAATCCAGCTGCCCGGGCGCATGCGCATCGGTGTCGATCGAGAACAGACACCCGGTGTCCAACGCCAGGTTCAGCAGCCGGGTCGGCGGATCGCGCCGCTCAGGGCGCGAATTGATCTCCACCGCAACATCATTGGCGGCGCACGCCGCGAACACCGCTTCCGCGTCGAACTTCGATTCCGGCCGGGTGCCGCGCGAGCCCTCGACGAGGCGACCGGTGCAGTGCCCCAGCACGTTCGCCTGCCCACCGGACACCGCGCGGACCATGCGCCGGGTCATCGCGGCGGCGTCCATGGCCAGCTTGGAGTGCACGCTGGCGACCACCACGTCCAGCCGCTCCAGCAGTTCGGGTTCCTGATCCAGCGAGCCGTCTTCGAGGATGTCGACCTCGATGCCGGTGAGAATCCGCATCGGCGCGAACCGGTCCCGGATTTCGTCGATGACGTCCAGCTGCTGACGGAGCCGGTCCGGACTGAGCCCGTTCGCCACGGTCAGCCGCGGCGAGTGGTCGGTGAGCGCACAGTACTCGTGGCCCAAACGCTGTGCGGTGGCCATCATTTCGCTGATGGGCGCCGAGCCGTCGGACCAGTTGCTGTGCAGGTGCAGGTCACCCTTCAGCGCCGTGCGCAGCGCTCCCCCGCCCAAATCGGCTGCCGCCGTACGAAGTTGGACGAGCGCGTCGGGCTCACGACCGGCCCAGGCCTGCGCGATCACGGCTGCGGTCTTGGGTCCGACGCCGGCCAGCGTCTGCCAGCCGTTGGTTCGGCCCAGCTTCTCGCGTTGTTCGGGTGCCAGCGCCTCCACCACGTCCGCGGCCTTGCGATAGGCCATGACGCGACGGGATTCCTCACGAGCGCGGTCCTTGTAAAAGGCGATCTCCCGCAGCGCGGCCACTGGGTCCATGGCATCCAGTCTGCCAATGCGCGGAGGAAACTCACAGGAATTAGGAGCCCGTCGTGACTAGTTTCAATAAGCGTGCGATTCGCCTTCAAAACCTCACCGCAAGACACCACCTGGTCGGACATGCTCGCCGTTTGGCAGGCTGCCGACGACATCGACGTGTTCGAGTCCGGCTGGACCTTCGACCACTTCTATCCGATCTTCTCCGACTCGACCGGCCCCTGCCTGGAGGGCTGGGTCACGCTGACCGCGCTGGCGCAGGCCACCAAACGGCTGCGGGTCGGCGTCCTGGTCACCGGCATCCACTATCGGCACCCGGCAGTGCTGGCCAACATGGCGTCCGCGCTGGACATCGTCTCGAACGGCCGGCTGGAACTGGGTATCGGCGCCGGCTGGAACGAAGAGGAGTCCGGCGCCTATGGCATCGAGCTCGGCTCGGTCAAAGAGCGGTTCGACCGCTTCGAAGAGGCCTGCGAGGTGCTCAAAGGCCTGCTCAGCCAGGACACCACGACCTTCGACGGCAAGTTCTATCAGTTGAAGGACGCCCGCAACGAGCCGAAGGGGCCGCAGCAGCCGCATCCGCCGTTCTGCATCGGCGGTAGCGGCGAAAAGCGAACCCTGAAGATCACCGCCAAGTACGCCGATCACTGGAACTTCGTCGGCGGGACGCCGGAAGAGTTCGCCCGCAAGCGCGACGTGCTCGCCGCGCATTGCGCCGACATCGGCCGGGACCCCAAGGAGATCACCCTGTCGGCGCACGTCCGGCTCGGCCAGGACCGCGACTACCGCAAGGTGGTCGACGAGGCTGCGGGCCTGGGCGCCGAAGGCCTGGACCTGGCGATCATCTACATCCCCCAACCGCATGACCCGGCCGTGCTGGAGCCGCTGGCCGAAGCCATCCGGGACTCAGGCCTGCTCACTGCCTGAGATACGGCAACCGCCCGGGGCCGAGAATTCGGTTCCGGGCGGGCGTGCGTTCTTAATTATCGCGGAGGTCACAAATCGATAACGATCAGCAAAGCAGCTGACGTTACTGCCGAATACCGTCGGCCAGAGCGGTCGAGCGAGCGCTAGACGCCGAAGCGGACCATGTCCGCAGCGGTGACCAGACGCTCGTTCTTGGCCGGAAACTCACGGCTCTTGACCGGGTGGCGGAGCAGGGACCAGGCAATACGTCCCATGCGTGAACGCGATAGCGGGTTGTTGTACACGGTGATCACTCCTGCGGTCGGCGATTGGTTGCACCGTGGGGCCAGACTATCGCACGGCCCCCGCGATTTCATTACAACGCCGGTCATCGGCAAACCTTTGGAGGCGCGCCGAAAGTAACAGCGGCGTGTCGCGTGTGACTGGTGTGATTCATGTTGCGGAAGAAGCCCTTAATGGCCTCTTAATTTAAGAGAGTGACCAGCCGGGCAAGTGACCCACCAGACAATATGAGCTACGTCACTCGGGTGAATCAGACCGGAAGCTCGCGCGGCTTCCGGAACACGTCTGAACCGTCCCGGGTTTCATGCACCCTCAGGTTTCTGTGATCCGGCCGGTCTACCGGTCACGAGTTGGGAATAGTA
>NZ_JBJIAK010000033.1:0-68216 GCF_045310915.1 Mycobacterium sp. SMC-17
AAGGACCCTAACACCGGCTACGCTGCCAGTAGCCGCGTAACCACAAATCCCGTGTCCACTACATGGGGGCAAGGCCCCCGGGCGGGTCACGGACCGGTCTGGGGCACTTACCCGCCGGGGCCCGTCTAGGTCATTGTCGTCGGTGCCCAGATGCATACTGGCTGCGTGCTGAAAATCACCGCGGTGTGTGGCGACATCACCAAACAGGAGGTCGACGCCGTCGTTAACCCCGCGAACACCGGCATGCGCGGGGGTGGCGGTGCGGATGGCGCAATTCATCATGCAGGAGGTCCTGCAATCCTCCGCGACTGCATCGAGAGGTTCCCGAACGGTCTGGCCACAGGTGACGCCGGATGGACGACAGCTGGCGACCTACCGGCTGAGTGGGTCATCCACACTGTGGGACCGAACTACAACGCCGGGCAGCGAGACCGTTCGCTCTTGGAGTCCTGCTACCGCCGGGCGATGGAAGTTGCTGACGAACTCGGGGCCCGAGTCGTTGCCTTTCCGCTCATCAGCACCGGCGCCTTCGGCTGGCCGCGCCAAGATGCAATCGCCGCCGCGATCGAAAGCATTGCCGCGGCCAATTCTCGTGTCGACGAGGTGCGCCTGGTGGCTTTCGACTCCGAGATGCACGAGCAAGTGAGCGCCGAGTTGGCTTCGTCGACACCAATCCGGGTCTTGCAAGGCGTCCGCGTGCTGCATCAACGCGGCTACCATCGGGTGCGCATCCTGCCGGGAGTGAGCCCGTCGGGGATGTATTGGCGTGTCGCAATCACACTCAGCGACAATCTGATTGATGACGTGGACCACCCGGACGTCATCGACTGGGAAGCCGCACTGCGATACTCGACTGGCGGTCTCACCGAGTTCGCCGGTGGGGAGGTTACGGTGACGACCCCGCCGGAGAGGGTCGCTGATCTAATTTTGAGCGCCTTGCGCGACGTCACTCCGACCAACGACGACCCCGCATACATCGCATGGTTCGACGAACTCATTCGTACTGTCGAGCGAAGCAATGCACTACCTGTCGCGTACGCCGACTACTTCGACGCCAGCGAGGGGTGGGAGGTCGGCTGGGGTAGTGGCGTCAAGCATCCGAGACCACCGAGGCCGCCGGCTTCTACCCAGAAGGGATCCAGTTCGATGCCATCGACGTCAGATACCGGTGACACTCCAATCGTCCTCGACCGACTCGGTAAGGTCCTGCAGTGGGCGACAGGGCTTTCCCCGAAAGCCAGCGCGGCGGAAGGAACTCTGGTTCCACGCGGGGACACGCTGTCACCCGGCGTCACAATCAAATTCGCTGCCAAGGATGTTCGTGGTGCCGACCGCGCTGCGCTGTTTGCCGATGGTCAGTTCGTTCATTTGGGCGTCTGGCCGGCTGAACTCCAATCTCAGTACACCTACTTGTACTCTGATCGGGCAAGAGTCGATGCGCTGCTTGAACTCGACGCTCTCACCGGTTTCACCGTCGAGTCCAACTTCCAGCTGGCCCATAGATTCGCCCAACCTCTTCAACGCTGGTTTCCGACCAGACTGCTGTCGGCGGAAGATTACCTAGGCCAGTGGATCGAGGACTTTCACGCGGGACGAGCTGGCGGTCGAACCCACGATGAGATCGCCGACCCGGGCTTCTTCGGCTGGCTTGCGGAGCGCCGCTACGCTCTTGCCGCGGAGCAGGAAAGCCTTCACCATTGGTTAGACGGCAAGAAGGCTGGCATACAGATTCACATACGCCCCGGCGTCCAGATCCGCAGAACCTGGTCGTACGCAGAAGCATTCGCGGTTGAGAACGAACACGAGTTCGCCTCGCAGGTGCGTACAGCAGTGGATCAGGTACTGACCGCACTCGGCCGGACGAACCTCGGCTCCGCACGTTAAACGGCGGTTGCCGTAGGTGTTTCAGCTGAGAGTTCGCACGCTCCGCGGCCGGCATTCAATCGAGACTTCGTGGTCACCACGCAAGACCACGACTGGTACTCTCCGATTGGCGACGTCGCGTCGCAACGCGCGCAATAGGTCGTTCTGGGAGTGGATGTCGCGATCCCCGACAGCAACGATCGCATCGCCGGGCTCAAAGGGGCCTGCTGAGTTATCGCGAACAGCCGTCACCACAAGAGCATGCCCTCCCGGTGCTCTATCGACGGGTCGGCGTGCGACGCTGACGCCCAGTGACGCGCGTTCAACAGCTCCGTAGGTGATGAGTTCCTGGACTACCTCCGCGACGGTGTCGGCCGGGACCGCGAAGCCAATGCCATCGGCCTCAGGGATAGCTGCCGTATTCACTCCTATGACAAGGCCGTCGACGTTCACCAATGGCCCGCCGGAGTTTCCGGGGTTGATTGCAGCATCCGTCTGGATCACGTCAAAGATCGCTTGCTTATCCCCGGTGGGCAGGCTTCGCTTCAAACCGCTCACGATGCCAATGCTGATGCTCTCCGGGAACTCACCCAGGGGGCTACCGAATGCAAAGCAGAGTTCTCCGAGCCGTGCCCCGCGGGCCGAAATCAAAAGCGGCTCAGCGGGTTGCGGGTCAAATCGCAGGACAGCGAGGTCGGTCAAGGGATCTCGTCCCACGACGCGTGCCTCGGTCTGTCGAGCGCCGGGTAGCTGGACGTGGATCGGGTCGACCATTCCTTCGACCACATGATTGTTCGTGACGAGGTGCTCGACGTCGTAGAGGAACGCTGATCCGCTGCCTTCGTCGAAATCACGCGTCTGCCCTTTGACAATGGCAGTAGAAAGCACAACGCGTTCGGCCAGTTCGATAATCTCGTCGCTGAATTGCCGAAGCAACCGTCCCGATGTATTAGACATCGAACTCGTCACCATCATCGTCGTCGAGCATGGTCTGTCCGCCAAATCGCTTCTGCAGCCGAGTGTCATAGTGGTCCGCGCGGTCCGCAATCAGGTCGATGGTGGCCATGAGCTGCTCAGACGAAAGCCCGTCGAAAATGTGGAGCTCCGCCGATAGCACAATTTGTGGACCATCTGGGTCGACGGTCGCCTTCGCAAACGGCGTGTTCCGATTGATTGCGTTAACCGCCTCATACACCTCGGGCCGCATCGCGAAGTCCTCAAGCAGCGGAGAGAAAACTCCGATCCATGGCGTTCCGTCGTCGGTCGTCCTGACGTACACGACGGCGCTGCCTGATACGAGCACGATGTCGCCATCGTCGTCACGTTCGATCGTGTCGAGCTTGAGCTCACGCTTTAGCGTGCTTTCCAACCAATCGTCGAGCTGGTTCGCGGTGTTGTCACCAGAAGAACCAAACACCCTGTCAAAGAACGAGGTCGACTGCGGTCGCGGAGCGAATCTCGACACTTCACGGTCTCCTGTGTGCGGTAAGGCTGTAATCGATCATTCCGACTCAAAACCCGACTGGTCGAACTTCAAGGTCTTTGCGTTCTCGGACAGCGTCCGAATCTTGTTCTCGTCGAATCCATTTGCGTCAACGGCCTCGATCTCGATCTTGACGACGAGGTCGATGCCCTGCTCCCGCAGGTTAGCGATGATCTCATCGGCGACGTTTTTGAAGTCGAGCGCGATCTTGTCCGAACTGAGGGTCTTCACCCCGTAGAAGCGCGTCTTCGATGGGGGGAATGCGACATCTACCTTGGAGGAATCAGCGGGGATACCAGGCTTGGTCTCCTGCTGCGGAGCATCGGACGGCTCGGCGGACGGCGTCTCCTCGTCACGTTGTTTTACGGCTACGTCGGGGCGTACCAGTAGAAGTCCGTCGGTGGGCGACGGCGCGGCGTTTGTGTCGGTCGGAATCCACAGCCCGATGTACCGGCCGGTGGCCTCGTCGATGCCTGTGGCAAGTGCGAAGGCATCGGTCTGCCAGATCATCGGCAGATCGAGTACCCCGTCCTGCAGCACCTTTCGGTCACGCAAGCGCGGCATGTACGGGTACTGGCAGTACAGCGACCACAACGCACCGAGCGTGACGTGCCCGCCGTTCCAGATTTGCGGCACCTTATTGATGGCGAGTCGGACATTGACGGCAGCCTGACGGATGGACAGGTCACCGTCGTTGCCGAGGCGGCGCGAAACCCGCTCCGCCAACGATTCGGACTGTCCTTCCACCTTGGTCTCGCGGACGATGAACGGAGCGCCTGCATCAGGTTGCGCCGGAACCAGGGCCCAGGTGAAGGTCTGCAGCAGCCGGGAGATGACGGTTTGGTCTGCTTGCGACTGCCGTTGGGTGGCCTGGTTCTTTTGATTCTGAGTGAGGTCCAGGTCGGCCTCGTTTGCCAAGACGTGCGTCCAACCCAGATAGTCGCGGGTGGCGTTGTCGAGTTCTTCGAGTCGGGCTTCGTCTGCGGCGAGGTACACCAGCATGTTGCGGTTGGCGCGGTTGGCGGTGCCGCGCTGCTCGGTGGACTGTCGCGCGAATTCCTTGGCTAAGGACTCGGTTCCGCGCTTGTGAGCGACTTTCGGGTGCAGGATCACCAGGCGTGCTTCGTCTGTGTCGGGGATGTCCGCGTTCGTTTCGGGGCAGATGTGGACTCCGGCGAAGTCGCCTCGTGTGCGGGCCTGGGCCTGTAGGCGGCGGACGATCTCGGCCCACACATCCTCTTTATGCAGGCGCTCGGCCTGGTCCTTGGCGGTGCGGGTGATGTTGGCCTGTAGGTCGTACCAGTACTTGCCGGAACCGGAGTAGAAGTAGGTGGCCCGATCGCCGAGTTGGGTGAGCGCGGAGTGGAAGTTGCCGGGCACATCGCCGGGCACGGCGGTGCCCAAGAACACCCGCTGGGTTTCGAGGCCCTTGTGGGCCGAGCCGATGGTCGGCGCGGCGCCGAAGAATACGGTGCGGGCTAGGCGCTTGGTCAGCGAGCGCTGACCAAACAGCGGCTTGTCCTTATCGATGCGTGCGGGTTCGGAGGTTGGGCCGTCGACGTCGGCGTCGATGATCGCCTTCCACGAATCCTGAAGGTATTGCGTGAGTTCAGAATTGACGTTGGCGGTCGCCAGTGGGACCGAGCCTGGCATGATCAGCGGTGAGGCGTCTTCACCGGTCCATAGGGCGTGGATCACCGTACTCATCAGGCGCAGCACGCCGCGGGTGCGTTGGAACCGTTCCAGGGACGACCATTCTTCGTACAGTCGGTCGAACAGTTCGGGGTGAATGGGGTAGGTCCGCTTGATCCGGTCTTCGTAGGCGCCGTCGCGGGCTTCGCGGGGAAAGTCGTCGCTGTACTTGCGATACATCTCGACGTAGCCGCGCGCGGTTGCACTGATCGACGCGAGGGCCGCCGCATCGGGTTGTTTGAATAGCCGCTGCCGCACGATCTGGTAAGCCTCGACCGATGAAGCCGGTCGCCATTGGTCGGCGACGCGACGCACGACGTTCTGCAACCGCTTGAGCGCCTCCAGGCCGTGGGCACCACCAACTTCCTCAGCGTTACCGGCGGCGATCTTGTCGGGGAGGTCTCCGGTCTCGGAGGCGGGAATCGAGATCACCAGCAGCACACCTGAAGTGCCCTTGGCAGCCTCGGTCAGCGACTGCGCGAAGGTGAATTGGTCGTCAAAGGTGCCGCCAGCAAGGTCGTCACGGCCAACGAGCGAGCGTGCGTAGGCCACCCATTCGTCGATCAGGATGACGGCAGGGGAGTGCTTCTGCAGCAGGTCGTGCAACGCCTCGCCGGGGGTGGTTCGTTCGGCGTCGGCCTTGGCAACCAGTTCGTAGGCTTCGGGCCCGCCAAGTTGCCAGGCCAGCTCGCCCCACAGGGTGTTGATGTGCGTGCCGTCGTCCTTGGTTTCACCGGCGGGGCTGAAGTGGTTGCCGACGATTGCGACTCGATTGATCTTCGCGCCGGAGTATCCGTTGGCGGACAGTAGTTCCTGGGTGTCTTGAGGAAACTCGCCGATGGGCAGTCCGGCGGCGACGTGCCACAGCGCCAGCATGGAGTGGGTTTTGCCGCCACCAAAATTGGTCTGCAGGTTGATCACCGGTGGCGCGTTGTCGTCGCCGGAGATGCGACGCACAGCGCGGCCGACTAGATCGGTCAACCCCTCGGTGAGGTAGGTGCGTCGGAAGAACTCGACCGCATCCGCGTAGCCAGAATCCTGCTCGCCGCCGAATGCGACTTTGTACAAGTCGGCGGCGAACTCGGAGGCGGCGAAGTTCCCGGTGGCGACGTCGTCGTGGGGCGGAAGCACATCTCGCCAAGGCTTGAGACCGGACGCCTCCGGGTTGTCGACCGCAGCCTTGAGAGTCTTTTTGTCCTCTTTGTCGGCGGTGACGCGACGCAGGTTGAGCCGGATCCCATGCACCTCGTCGGCTTCCTTGGTGGCACCAACCAGCTTGAGCAGACGCTCGCCCGTGTCCAGTGCGCGGTAGGCGTCGTCGTCGGAGAAGGTTCCGTTGTGCGCCCAATTGTTTCGGACCTCGCGCAGTTCGATCGCGAAGGACTCGCCGGCCTTGCCGAAAGACTTGTTAAACGGATACCAGCCGGCCTTGAAACTGCTGGTGATGCTGCTCTCAGTCAGGATGCGGAACTGTACTTGGGGATCGTGGGGATTGTACGTCTTATCTGCTGGGGCGCCCTTCTTGCCATCTTTGATTTGGACAAGCTTGGTCCACGCGGCGCCGAGCGCAGGGTCGCCTTGACCGATCACCGATGCGATGAAGTCATCTAGCGCCGGGGCCATCACCTCAAACATTCGGTTAATGCGGTCGCGGTTACTCAGTGCCATATCAATCGTCCCCCAAGCTCATATCGTCGTTCAGATCGTCGGGCTCGAACTGTGCGGAGTCTTCATTGGCGAAGCCTTGGTCGATATCGCGTTGGACGGCCTTGCCGATCGCCGACTCGACCAACTGACAAAGCGATTCGCGCCGGAAGCTGAAGTAGGCGTCGAAGTCATCGGCGCGCAGGAATTCGGCCGGAATGAGGTGGGTCGCGACCAGCTCGTCGAGTCGTTGCGCCGCGATCTGCGCCCGGGTTTCGATGACTGACAGATAGGAGGATGGCGCCGCGCCGCCGATGATGCGGTTCGTACGCGCGCTGATCGTCGTCTTGTTGACGATGCTTTCGCGGTGCTCGTGGTCAATGCCGTTGTCGTCACACCACTTCTGTGGGAACACGTGATGGATGTCGACGGCGAGGTCGACGTATTGCACCTTGTCGAAGGTCTTGTCCTCCATCCAATCCCGAGCACCTCTGGCGAGGATGAGCGCCGCAATACCCTTATAGGCCGCCGCGTTTCGTCTACGCAGCGAGTGCAGACGGGATTCGGTGAAGCTGGCGTCCTGGATGGTGCGCGGTGTCGGTGCGGACTCGTCGATCGCCCAAGCGGGGACAGCTTCGACGTCGCGGGCGAAGCGTGTTTCACTTGCCGACCCGTAGAGTTCGCCGAGGACTCCGCACCAGAACCAGCGGACCAGACGCTCGCTGACGCTGATCAGATCCGCGTCCTTGCCCAGCGCCACCTTGATGGCCGCCAGTGGAACGAGTTGCTTGGGGTACGGTACGTCGCGCGGAGCGAAGATGTGGCGGTCCGCCAGGAACGTCGCGGCCCAAACGAATGCCTCCCGCAGCGGGTCACGCCACTTTAGGTAGTCGGTCAACGTCAGCCTCAGCACGTCCTCACGCTTGGCCGAGATCGCCGGTGGCCGGTCGGAGGTGTCGGCGAGATGTCGCTGCCGGGTGGTGAGCATTGTGACGGCCTGCAGGAAGTCGGTGTTTTCGACGGCGGCCAACACTGGGTAGGACGCCCACTTAAGCTGGGTCTCCTTCCAGTCGTCGTTCAAGCGGAAGTCTTCCCCGGCCGACTCAAAGTAGTGCGCATCGCCGGCGAAGACGGCGGTTAGCAACTCGAATACATTGAGCGGCAGACCGCCGATATTGACTTTCTCGAAGACAGTCGCCACGGCCGCCTTGTCGGTGTTCTCATCGAGGATGATCGCCGGGATGTCATAGGTAGCAGCGGGTTTGATGAATTCTTCGTGGAACTTCTTGCCAAGTTCGCGGCCCTGTAGTTCGAGGATCCAGCTCATGTAGTCCCCGTAGAGCAGGTGCAGCGGAAAGTAGCCATGTTCGCGCTGCTTGTCGTGGTCGCTCAGGTCGAGGACGACGTCCTTGCCGAAGTTGGTGCGGATGACACCATCGGCGGGAATCGAGATGATGGCTTCGTCGACACGATTGGGGTCACTCAGTGCCGTCTGCATGTGGACGAGGTAGCGTCGGTCGAGCAGCTTTCCTCGGCTGTCCTTCGTCGCAACGACGCCGTTACCGCTGAGCGCCTGGGTGAGCGAGGTGAGACGCTGCTGTCCGTCCAGTAGTAGAAACTTCGCTTGGACACCCGCTGCCAGATCGACGCCTTCGATTGCGCGAGGCTTGAATCGCACTTGAGAATTGCCGGTTTTCAGGAGCATCACTGCGCCTAAGGGGTGTCCGCGCAGCACCGTGACCAGGAGTTGACGGATGCGTTCATCTTCCCACTTGTAGCCGCGCTGGAAGTCCGGCAATTGGATCTCGCCAGACCGAGTCCACGCCAGGTACTCACCCAACTCATGCATCGGCGTCAGGAATCCCACGTCAGTCCTCCTCGGTGAAGTCGAACGCACTCTGCGAGCTCGCCGCCGACGCGTCAGACCGTGCAACATCGACAATCTCCGGCCAGCTGGTGACGAGACTGTTGAAGCTCAGCGCGTCTTTGGTCCAGCCGCTTGCCTCCGCGACCCGGAACAGCAGGTGCGCAAGCTCCTTGACCAGATCAGCGTCGACGGCACCGTCGGGACGACGCATTGCTGATCGCAGGAACTCACCAGCGGGCGTAATGCCTTCGCCCTCCAGGATCCCGATCAGGTGGTGCATGGCCTCCCAGTTGCTGGTCTGTTGGTCGGTCAGAATGTTGTAGTCCGCGCTCAGATCTGACGGTTTGGTTAGTTGGACCTTTCCGGCCCGACTGGTCAGAATGCCGCCGCGGTCCATCGCGTCCACGGTGGTGTTGCGGGCGTTGGCGAGATTGTTGGCGTCACCGAACGTTCCTGTGTTGTAACCGTGTTGGCGATACCAGGCAATCGCGAACCGCGTCGTCGAGTCGAAGTCGCCTTCCTGCTCGTTGAGCACTTGATCGAGGATCTGGTTGATCCGAGCTAAGGCAGAACGCACCGACATCTTCGACCCGTCAGGCTCCAGCACCGTCGAATAGCGGGAGAACACAGCCATGCCCGGCCCAATGGCGGCTTGCGGTAGGTCAACCGGTGCGATCGCGCCGTGCTGAAGCTCCTTGAGCGCTTGCGGGAGTTCAGCTTTGAGGGCCTCTACGAACTCGCGTCGGTCGGTGCTCGGGGCTGAGAGTGGACGCGGCCGCAACGCTAAAACAATCGATGAAGCAAGGGCGTTGGTCCCGGAACCGATCATCCGGTTGCCTAGTTCACTACGCACGGGCCACGTGGCAGTGACCGCCCACCCCGACCGGATCATTCCTTCGAGGAGTGTTTCCCAGCCCGTAGATGATTCCCCGACAGCGGTGGCTTCTGATTGCTTAAAGGCGTAGTAGACGGTGATCGGCAGGTCGGTAAAGGCAGACTCGCGCGCTTTAAAAAAGACCTTGCGAAAGCCATCCTCGAAGAACTGATGTGCGCCGCTCCTGCCGCCGTGACGATATGGATTGGCCACGAGTTCCTCGGTTTTGGGAACCAACATTGTGCTGAGCAGTTGGGGGTGAATGGAACGCAGCGATCGGCGCAGCCAGATATAGAAGAAGTCGGATAGATCTGAATAACCGATGTTGTCGTAGTACGGCGGATCGGTTGATACGAGATAACCGCTGTATCCGCGCTCCGCTGCTGAGGCCTGGCCGACGACTCCAGGAACACCACCGGACGACTTATCTAGCACACGGCTAATCCATAGAAGATCTTCCTCGAAATCTCCGCCTGAGCCGCCCCAGGGGTTCGACTCGGCATAATCCCAACTCATGGGAAGTGCTTGGCGCGCGAATACGCTTCGCACCGCCTCCATCTTCGTGCTGGAGTCCCACGAGCATATGGTGCTCGCCTTATTGGTCATACGGCTGATCGCGAAGCCGAGATATGTCGCAACGGCATCGGCGTATGCCGCAGCACCTGTGCCGCCGGCTTCGAGACGAACGCCTTCGGGCGTGCCGGCGGCGAGGGCGTCGGACAGCACTCGTTCACGGACCTCCGCGACGAGGTCGCTGAATGTGGTGAGCGCGGTGAGTTGCCGCGCCGTAAATAGGTCAGCGAACGTCGTCATGCCGTAATTCGGTGTCTTGAAGT
Organism: Mycobacterium sp. SMC-17; assembly: GCF_045310915.1. Taxonomy (NCBI): domain Bacteria; kingdom Bacillati; phylum Actinomycetota; class Actinomycetes; order Mycobacteriales; family Mycobacteriaceae; genus Mycobacterium; species Mycobacterium sp. SMC-17. The sequence continues at coordinate 10,260 of NZ_JBJIAK010000033.1, forward strand.
CTCGTGGATTGTCCGCGAGGTCACCACTTGGCACACTGTCAGGGCGCTTGACCGAAGCGGCCGATTCATGCTCGACTGTGGGATCCAGGTAGATGCGCGCGCGATTGCCTTCGGCGACAGTTGCCATGAGCTGAGCATCCAAACGTCCGGCCCGTCCCTCGGTGCGGATGTACTTCAATTCCACGGCCGATCCACATCCGATGCACGTAGCGCCGGTGCGGCCCACAGTGCCGTCGTTGGCTGCGGTAGGAGCGCGCTTGGGGTCATGTCCGATCGTAAAGCGAACGGTGCTGTCGACTACGGACGGCACCACGTAGGCTTCCTTCCCCTTCTTCTTGCCGAGCGACCAGGAGCGCACGAGCGGCATCGCGATGCCGCAGGCGGGGTTGGGGCAGGTGACTGTGCGCGCCCAGATCCAGGCGATTACGGTCGCCTGCGAGCCGTCTGACAAGGTGGCCTTGGGGTAGAGGTGTCCGATGCGTTTTTCGGCTTCGTGTCGCATCCATTGGCCGTAGCGGCGGACGTCCTCGGCCATTCCGGTCGCAGCCGGCCACGGATGGGAGAGTTGGTCCTTGGCGACGTCGGGGGACACCGGCGCCCTCCCGGCGAACTTCGGCGGAATCTCAATCAACGCCTTGTTGATTAGTACCGCAACAGGATTCAGGTCGGATGCGTGCGCCTCCAACCCGAGGCGCTGTGCCTCCAGCGGGATGGTTCCACCGCCGGCGAAGGGGTCGAGGATCGGCGGTGGATTGCCGCCGGTGGATTTGAGGATCTCGGAGTGGGCTTCAGCGAACAGCTTCTCGTCGCGAATATTCTCCCAGACGACGAGCCGCTCGATAAGTTTGTGTAGCCGTTCGCGCTCCTTGCGTTGCAACTCCTCAGTCGGGAACTCCTCGAGATTCGACGACGGGTCGTCGACGAGCTGCGCGAACAGCACCGCACGGGCAGCAGCGAGGGGGCGTCGGGCCCACCACAGGTGCAGCGTGGAGGGATGACCGTGCCGAATCGACTTCTCACGGGCCGACTCTCGGTTGATCACCTCGAGAGGAAGTGCCACCTCGATCAACTTGCGCTTCTGAACCACATCGACCCTTCTGCCCAGCTCTCGGGCATGACCACGAGGCGCCGCGGCGCCACTGCCTGCTGAAACCCATCGACATTGCGCGACGACACCTGGCTCATCCCGCAGGCCCGACCTATCGCATATGCGAGTATTCGGCCGTGGCAACGGTGGAGACGGCGTTCAGGCGGGCGCGAGAGCATTCTGTGCAGCACATGGCGGCATGCGAAAAGACGCTGCTTCGCTGGGGTGAGACGTCCATCACCGAGATCGTGATGTCCCGTGCTGCCGCAGCCGTGAGCGTCGTGCCGTTCACCCAGCCCGCTGAGACGATCAGTGGCGCTGACTGGGTCTGGTGGTGGGTTGATGGCAGGTCGGCCTACGGGATGCTGGTGCAGGCGAAGCGTCTGACAGTAAGCCGGGGCCGCTGGTGCTTCGACTTTGGGTACCGAAACACCGTGGGAAATCAGCAGTCGGCGCTGAGGTCGACCGCCGCACATCTGGACCTGATCCCGGTGTACGCGCTGTACCTGGGTACGGGCAACTATCGCAACTGGGAGCCATGCCCTTTCGACCACCGAGGCAGGCGCTGTCCCTCGTGTGTGAAGCGCTCGGTTTCCCTGATGCCGGCGTCGTCGGCCAACACGGCGATCGTCAATGACTCCACGTCCACGTATGAACGCTCCGTCGCGCTCGAAGATGTCTGGACGCCCGACTCGACCAGACCGTTGCTCATCCCCGGGCTGAGCCAGCAGTTCGATCCAGATCTCGCCAACTTCCTCCGAACCCCGCAGACCGGAACTCGGGCGGTGACAAGGTCGATGATCGATCGGGTGCTGATCGCCCGCGGAGAGCAGTTCGACGCCGTTTCGGCCTCTGGCCCGAATGTCATGCGAGACGGCGGTCGCGGCCGAAATGGACCTGTATTCTCGGAGTTGCCCTCCGACAGAGGTGATTCGGGAATTTCCGCCTTCAGGGAAGCGCTCAATCCGTTGCGTAATGCACCACCGGACTATGTGGACGACATTGAGTCCGGCATGTTCGACGCCGACGAGGTGGCGTCGAACCTGCCCGACGTGGCGGGTGTCGTGGTTATCCGATTGCCTCAAAACGGCTGAGCCCCCTTCGCCCACATCTTCGCCCAGTCACCGCGGATACCGGTCGAGTGAAAATCACCCAGATCCGTTGATGCGAAGGGGTTGTCGAGGTAGCGCACTTCATCATGGTCCGGCCCTCGCGGATCAACCCTGACCAATGCCAGCCGGTATCGCGGGACCGCGTTCTTGCCGACCATCACCTCGTTGTGCGTGACGAAGAAGTCCTTGGCTCCGTCCAGCCTGGCTTTCACCTCGATGCGGTAGGTGTCGCCGCCTGAGTCCGAGGAGAGGATGTCGAATCCCTTGTTGTTGAAAGGCTGTTCGACCGGCGTGCGGCCAAGTGCTCGTTCCGTCGACATCACTAGATCAACACCACGGCGTTCGACCTCTTTGGTTTCCTTGGCATGGATTGGCGCCGACGCTGGCAGTTCACCGTCAACCATGGCGATGGGCAAGACCAGCGCAGCGGTGACGATGCGCGGTGGCTTGGTCGACATCAGTGCCTGCTTGTCGAGCAGTTCAAGCCGGTTGCGTAGGCGCGCGTCGAGCTCGACTGCCTTGCGGTTAAGGCTCTCAGCGGACTCCCTCGGCTTTTCGCCGGCCTGCTCCTTTTCGGCGGCCACAGCAGCGTCGAGAAGCATCCGATCCCGTTCAGCTTCAAGGCGTTTCACCACCAGATCGCGACACTTCGCGAGCTCTGCGGCACGACGCGGTTGCACCTCGGATAGGTATTCAGGGAGTTGGGTCGTGATGATCCAGCTGTTGGCGCGATCTTCGGCGTCGGCCAGCCAGGGGAGTTGGCGCGCGGTGGCGACGGCTGGTGTGTCGGGTGCGGCGACGCAATCGAGATAGGGTGCCGGACCCGCAGGCGTAACGGTGCCGAGGCTGTCGACATGGGCGTAGCCGAAACGTCGGGACACCGCAGCACCGGTGGCGTCGGCGACCTCTTCGACAACACCGACGAGCAGGTGAGGCTCCTCCAGCGTCGCTGACACCAGCACGGTGCCGCTGTTTAGGGTGCCGCCAAAGTGTCGTATCGCTTCGTCCATCACTGCGTCGTGCAGCGGGTGTCCCGGTGCGAGTAGGTCGGCGCGCGCCAGGTCTTCGGAGTGCACGTGTTCGAGGTCGAAGGTGACGCGGTCATACTTTGTCGCGATCGGCTGGAACTTGCTGGCTCTGATGTGTGCTGGCACGTTGGCGATTTCGTAGCGGCCTCGCTCGCGTTTGGCGATGCGGCCACCGAGTCGGGTGAACGCTGCCTTGAATGCCAGCTCGATGTAGTGCGGCTGGAGTCGGCGTGCGCGGGCCTCGTCCATAGCGGCGCGGAGCTTGGCGAGGTCGGCGTCGGCGAGATGGTCAGAGGCGAGTGCTCGTTCGTCGAGCAGTTCCTTGAGCCCGTCGGACACTTTGTGGTCGATGACTTCGTGCATCTTGGCGCGAACTTCGGGAAGTTCGCCATACCGGATCGCGTCCAAAAGCAGTTCCCGCAGCGGAGTTTCCGAGAATGCTTCGCCGAGGACGTCGAAGACTTTGCCGCCATAGGCTTTTCGCTGTTCTTCGATTTTGGCGAGCAATCGTACGAAGACGTCACCTTCGCGGGTGTTGCTGGCGACGATGTTCCAGAGGCGGCAGACCTCCTCCTGGCCGATGCGGTGGATACGGCCGAAGCGCTGCTCGATCCGGTTGGGGTTCCACGGCAGGTCGTAGTTGACCATCAGGTGGGCAGCTTGCAGATTCAGGCCTTCGCCGGCGGCATCGGTGGCCAGCAGGATCTGGCAGTCCCTGTTTTTGGTGAACTCCTCGGTGATCATGCGGCGCTCTCTGCGGCGCACTCCGCCGTGGATCGCCTGCACGGCGTTGGGCTTGCCGATCAGGGTTCGGATGCGACCGGCCAGGTAGTCGAGGGTGTCGCGGTGCTCAGTGAAGATGATCAGCTTGCGCGGCCAGCCGTTCGCGTCGACGGTCAGCGCCTCGTCCTGGAGGATGTGACTCAACTCGGTCCACTTGCGGTCGGTGCCGGAATCGCGAACCTGCTTGGCGATCGTCGTCAGCTCGGCTAGTTCGAGCAGTTCGGCGTCAAGTTCCTCGACTGTCTGCGCGGCGGTGGCGGCGTCGAGCAGCTCCTCTTCGAGTTCCTCGATCTGCTCGGAGCTGTAGTCATCGGCGTCGAGTCCTTCGACGTCGACGGTCGGCTCCCTCTCGGTGTAGGTGCCGTTGAGGATTTCGAGCTTCTTGCGCTCGAGCCGTTCAGTGCGCCGCACGAGGCTCTTGTAGATGGCCTCGGGGCTCGATGCCAGGCGGCGCTGCAGCACGGTCAGTGCGAAGCCGACGGTGTTCTTGCGTTTGCCCCCAACCCGGTCGGCACGATTCATGCCCTCGCGGACGTAGGCGGTGACCTGCTCGTAGAGCGAGTACTCCAGTTCGGTGAGTTCGTAGGGCACGGTCTCGGCGCGGCGCTCGGGAAAGAGCTTCCTGCCCTCGAACGTCAGCAGATCCTCTTTGACCATCCGGCGCATGATGCCGTCGGTGTTCGCGGTCTTGGTGTTCTTACCTTCGAACCGGTCGCGGTCCAGCAGGGTGAGGAAGAGCTGGAAGTCCTCTTCCTTGCCGGAGTGAGGAGTAGCGGTCATCAGCAACAGGTGCCGGGTGATGCGGCCGAGCATCTCACCGAGCAGGAAGCGCTTTGTCTTCTCCAGCTTGCCCCCGAAGTAGTGGGCGCCCATACGGTGGGCTTCGTCGACGATGATCAGGTCCCACTCGGTCTCCTTGAGCTGGGCCTGCAGCTCCTCATTGCGCGACAGCTGATCCATCCGCGCGATCAGAAGTGGGTTGCTCTCGAAGACGTTGAGGTTGACGTTGGCGTCGATGAGCTGGTTGGTCAACAGGTCGAACCGCAGCCCGAACTTGAAGAATAGTTCGTCCTGCCACTGCTCGACCAACCCGCCGGGTGCGACGATCAGGCATTGGCGCACGTCGTCGCGCAACAGCAGCTCTTTGATGTACAGGCCGGCCATGATGGTCTTACCGGCGCCGGGGTCGTCGGCGAGCAGAAATCTCAGTGGAGTTCGGGGGAGAAGCTCGCCGTAGACGGCCCTGATCTGATGGGGGAGCGGCCTGACGTCGCTGGTGGCCACGGCCAACATCGGGTCGAACAATCCGGCCAGGGTGATCCGTTGGGCCTCGGCGACCATCTTGAAGTCGGTGGCGTTGGCATCGAACGCCCGGCTGCCGGTCTGAGCGACGGTGAGGTTGTCCTGGTCCTTGCGGAACACCACCTGCTGGCCGAGTGCACCGTCGTTGGTCTTATAGGTCAGCTCCAGAGCGTCGGTGCCGTGCCACTGGGCAAAGATCACCGTGATCACCTGCGCTGGGATCAACCCGTCGATCCGCAGGCCAGGCTTCAACTCTTCCAGCAGCACTTCTTGTCCTCCCCTGTAGACAGCTGAACGACGCTAGTCCACCCCTCCGACAATATCCGGGGTAGTCCGCGAATCGTCGCTAGGTCCGCTAATCTCCCGCAGGAAGCAAGTCGATCAACGGGGACCATGAGCAGCGACGCACAGCCGTCAACAGCGGCGATTGGTGATGAAGTACGAGGCTGGGTAGACGCGGCCAAGGCGGTGGCAGCTGCACGCCATGAGATTGCTGGCACGGCCGGCACCCAATCCGCCGCGCTACGAGCACGCACCGCGAAGGCGCTGCGCACCAACCGCTACCTCTGGCACGTCATCCCGCTACGCGCCGACGATCTGCCGCTTGTCCACGCCATGGCCAGGGCATCCTGCCTCCCGTCAATTCATCCGGACTTCCAGCGAGAACTTGACCGGCTCACCACCGAAGTCGCGGCGGCCACGGAGGACCTGAGGAAGGTCACGGGGTTCGGCCGCCTGCTGCTGTTCGGCGGAACCCGAGACAAAGCCAATCAAGCCGCGCAGTTCCTCACCGACTACAGACGGTGGTTCCTGACTAGTGGTGTTGGACAGGCGATCGACCAGGCCAAGCCGGTCGATGATCCCCGGATCCGCGCCCTCACTGTCCGCGACATCCTCACCGACTGGGTGGGCTTCAAACAGCAGCTACCCGACCACGGCCAAACTGCCGAGCTGGTCGACTCGACGACCTTCGCGATCCTCCCGAACGCCACCGCCGTCATCCACCGTGCGGCCACTGAAGAGTCCAGGCTGCGCAAAGCCGCGGTCGACGCGGGAAACGCCGTCCGCGCCAAAGAGACCGATCGCATGCTGGCCGACATGTCCGTGGAACGGCTACGCGAAGCCACCCGCGACAAGATCCGCATCGGCGCTTTAACCGACAACGGCATTACCACTGTCCTCGCTGTCTTGACCAATGAAGGCATTCTCGAGCGCTTCGACGGCATCGGGGAAACTTCCGCAACTCGCATTCGCGCAGCCGCCCGGACGCTGCGGCAGAACACCTACGACGAGATGCCGATGCGCATCGACATCAAGAACCGCACCCCGGAGCACACCGACTTCCTTCGCCACCTGCGCGGGTGGGACGCGGCGCGTAGGGCCACCGCTTCGTCGGCGGACATGGCAATCGTCGAAGAATTGGCACCCGTCGCAGCAGTCATCGACAACACGGTCACCCACGCCATCGTCATCCCCACCGCCTTGTCGACCGTCGCGGACTTCCGGGACGCCGTTCAGATAGTCGCCCGAGCAGCCCGAGCGATCGCCGACGCCCAAGACGCCGCGACAACCGGCGATCCCTGGGAAGACTTCCTCACTCGGCCAGCCGACTACTTCGCACTACTGGCTGAACTGGGGTTCATCACCGAGGACGACGAGAAGACTCACGGTGACCTGCCTACCGAAATCATCGAAGCAGTACGTGATTTCGAGTTGAAGGGCGACTACCTCACTGCATCGCTACGCGGCTACCAGAGCTTTGCGGCACGTTTCGCACTGGTCCAGCGCAAGGTCATCATCGGTGACGAGATGGGCCTGGGCAAGACCGTCGAGGCCATCGCCGCGCTGGCTCACCTGCGAGCAAAGGGCGACAACAACTTCCTGGTCGTATGCCCCGCCGCCGTGGTGACCAACTGGGTTCGCGAGGTCAGCGCAAAGTCGAAACTGGCCGCACACCGTCTGCACGGTCCCGACCGACAATGGGCGGCGAAGAACTGGCAACGTAACGGCGGCGTCGGCGTCACGACCTTCGAAACGCTGCGTTGGCTCAACGATGAGGTATCGGTCCCGGCGCTCAGTTGCGTGGTCGTCGACGAAGCGCACTACATCAAGAATCCCGACGCCCTTCGCACGCAACGAACCGCGCAGATCATCGAGTCGTGTGAACGGGCGATTCTGCTCACCGGCACGCCTCTGGAGAATCGACTTGACGAGTTCCGCAACCTCGTCGGTTACCTCCGCCCGGACCTCGTGTTGGATGCGAACGAATTCGCGCCCAAGAAGTTTCGCCGCCAGGTAGCGCCGGCATACTTGCGCCGCAACCAAGAAGATGTCCTCACCGAGCTTCCCGAACTCGTTGAGGTCGACGAGTGGATGCCGATGTCGGGCGACGACGCCGCGGCGTACCGCTTCGCCGTGGAGCAGCGCAACTTCATGGCGATGCGCCAGGCCACGATGAAGCACGGACTCAAGTCGACCAAGATGCAACGCCTGGTCGAGATCGTTGAGGAGGCAGAGGCCAACGGCCGCCGCGTCGTTGTCTTCTCGCACTTCCTCGGTGTTCTGAGCGATGTTGCACGGTTTATGCCCGGCCGGGTCTTTGGACCACTGACCGGCTCCGTCGCCGCCAGTCAACGCCAGGAAATGGTCGACGACTTCTCCGCTGCCAACAAGGGCGCCGTGCTGGTCGCCCAAATCGTCGCTGGCGGAGTGGGTCTCAACATCCAGGCGGCCTCGGTGGTTGTGATCTGCGAACCGCAGCTCAAACCAACCACCGAGTGGCAAGCCATCGCACGGGCGCACCGCATGGGCCAGCTCGAATCCGTTCAAGTCCACCGACTTCTGTCCGACGAAGGAGTCGACCAGAGGCTCCGCGAGATTCTGGCCACCAAGAAGGAACTCTTCGAAAGCTTTGCCCGCGAAAGCGAAACTGCTGCAAGCGCTCCGGAAGCCTACGACGTCACTGAGGCGGAACTCGCACGCGACATCATCGCTGCCGAGCGCGAGCGGCTCTTCGGTCAATCGGTGAAGACCGCGTCCTCGACAGCTCCAAGTGAGCCACCGAAGACGTCGCTCGCGAATGAGAAGCCGACCGTATCTCGACCGGCACCGACCACGACAGAACCAGTCAGGCCGACTGCACCAGCGACTCGTCACCGCGTTGTGAGACCTGGACCGCCAGTGCAGAACTCGACTCGGTCGGAGAGCCTCCAGGACCGACCGTGTCCCGCGGTTCCAGAACGCCATCAATCACCGGTTCCAACCAGCGATGCGCGGCCGCAGCCCTCCAGCTCTGCACCTCCCGCGCTGCAGGCGTATCCCGTTTTCTCTGAGCCCTTATCACCGATCTCGCAGACACCAGCCGACCGCATCATCGACAACATCGTCCGCATCGTGGGTGTGGAAGGCCCTCTGACTGGGTGGCGTCTGCACCAGGTCTACCGAAAGTGCGCGACGGGCCGAGAGTCTCACGATGAGTTCTCCCGGCTGCTCAATCGGGCTATTTCAGCTGCCGAGCGGCAGCAGCGCATCGTCTCGGAAAACCCAATGAATCAGTCCGGCAACAAACCACGGACTTTCAGACTGCGGAACCAGTCATCAACCGTCGCGCGTGAACTCGGCCCGCGGACCATCGATATTGTGCCTCCGAGGGAGGTGCAGCAGTACTGCCTCACCGTGTCCGCCGGCCAATCGCTATCGGCTGGCGAACTTGTGGAACGTGTGGGCAGACTGCTCCGCAACAAGCAAGTCATGAACGAGCTTCAGAAAGCGGTGCTTGCGGCCCAGCGCATAGATCAGAAGTCCGCTGGCACACGCTCAGGAGACGCCGTGTGCCCGTCGTGCTTTACGATCCATGCCGGCGAGTGTGCTTGACTACCTTGAAATCTCAGCGCGCCTGCAGCACCTCCCAGTGCTCGGCGCGGGTAGCGGCGTCGAGCAGAATCCGTGCCAGCGCTCGTGATTGTTCCGCGGACAGCGGACCATTGCCAGCGATGTCAAGGTAGATCTCGACGAAGTCATGAGAGCTGAGTTCTCCGTTGGGGTGTTGAATGGCGGACAGGTGTACGCCGACGTCGTAACCCTCGACGCTTTCCTCGTCGGTATAGACGATCCTGTATACCTCGTCGCCATCCGGCTGCCAGTCGGTGCATCCTGCTGCGCCGTGGGGCAGCGCAGGTCCAACTTGATCGACTGTCGTCATCATCATCCCCTCGTGTTCTCTTGATTGCCCTTGCGCTCGAGCTTCTTGACATCCGCTGCCGCCAGTTGACGCAGCCTCCATTCGTAGATCGGATCCGCGGCACGGTAGGGTGCGTCGCCATCCAGGACGAGTTCAAAAAGGTTGAGCATGGCCTTGCCGCGTCTTGCTCTGTCTTTCGCGAGCAGCCGCCTGCGCCACGCCGAGTCGCTGAGCACGGTGGCCAGCCGAATGATCTCGGGATACATGGCCGCGTTGCGGCTCGCACTGCCCGCGCCTCGTTGAGCTTCATCGGGTTGAAGTTCGACGAGTCGGAATCCGACCGCTTCCAGCGGTCGCCAGTAGTTCCACTGCTCCACGATGTCGTAGGCGTCGGTGACAGATTGCAGAATCGTAGGCCGGCCATATTGGCGGATGAGACGTTGATGCCGCCGGTGAGCAAGCAGAATATCGGCACGTGAGGCGCCAACGATTTTGACGATCGGGCGGGTTGGGTCGGCACGAAAGGCCGTGCCGTTGAGCCACATGCTGTGTTGGACGCACACCACGCTGTCGTGGGTGGACCACACCTGCGGGAAGGAAACTCGTTGCCCGTGCCTGGACGCGCACAGCGGGCATCCGGGCCCGACCGATTCCACTTCGCGCTGCAACAACTCAGGATAGGCGTCGTTATCGCCCGCAATTCGCAGTTCGGGCAGCGCGAAGGCGAGGGCACGATCGCTCATCGACACGCAAGTGGCCAGAGCGGCTCGCATCGTTGGCCCCCGGCGGGTCAGCAGTGCTTCCAGGCGAGCACGGCTGATGCCGTTCGCCTTCGCCAGACGGGCGAGGTATTCGGCAAGCACTTCGTTCGGCAGGGGCCTCACCGGACGGGGAAGTGTTGGGTTGCCGATGCCGGACGTGAGCGTTGTCATGATCGTGACCTACCCGGCCTTGGGGGCGATTGGGTGGCTGGTTGCGGCCTCCGCTGCGTGGTCGATGATGGCTGCGTCGAGTGCCTCACGCGTGATCGCGTCGTCTCCGCTGAGGATGGCCGTGATCGCCGCGACTCGGATGAGATGACTCAGACTGCCGATCGACCCACACGTTCGTTGGTGTAGGTATTTCGAGTTGCGTGTCAGCGTGCCGTCTCGGTGCTTGTACAGGCGCAATGCTGACTCCATTGATGCGACAAGCGATTTCCATTCGTCGTTGAATGGAAAGTTGCCCGTCTTGATCAGAACGGACCGTCCTGAGATCTGCCGGCCGCGGACTCCGGTGAACAGCCCGGAGCGCTCCACATTGATGCCCGCGTAGACGAATGTGGCGGGCATGTGCTCGCTGAAGTACTTCAGATGATCGGACATGTCCTCGCCGGCGGCACTGGCAAGGTTGAGGTTGTGGATCTCGTCGACAATGACGAGTTCGGTCCGGGCCTCGGTGAGCACGTGGCACACGGCATCGGCGATGTCTGTGGTGTTGTGACGTTGCCGCGTAGGAAGTCCGAGGAAGTTGGCGAACTCTGAAGCGAGCTTGCGGGGCGAGCCTTTCGGCGGTGTCGTGATGTAGACGACAGGTATCCGGTCCTGGCCGGGATACCGGCGGCGTACGTTCTGCTCGTGGATCTTTCCGAGCAACTTGATGGTGGTGGTCTTCCCGCTCGCCCACGGCCCTGACACGATCATGGATCGGCGGGCGCCGCATTCACGTTGATTGAGCAGAGTCAGCAGCCGGCCCTGGCGGGTGATGTGGCGGACCGTTGAAGTCTCGATGATGACCAACTCCGAGTGGTAGGCCATGCGTCGGTCATCGAAGGCGAGCTTCTCCGCACCGGTGAGCGTGCTGTAGTAATCGTGATCGGGTAGGTCAAATATTGCGGGTCTGGCGTCGACGAATCTGCGCCAACCATCAAGCGTTACTGACGGCAGCTGACGGGGGTCGAGGTCGGGCTCGGCCGCCGGCTCATCAACAGTCATCTTCGAATCACCATGTGTCGGAATCCTTCTCGGCGTCGAATACGGGTAATGGGATCACGTCGGCGACATCGTCGTCTTCCTCCGGGGACAGCCGAGCCGTAGGCTGGTTCGCTGCTGGCGGCACTGTGGGTGGTAGTTCCGCCGCCGCCCGCGTCCGGGCGATGGCTCGGCGGTCCTTTGCGGTGCGGCGACGCCGAGTCGGCGGCTCAGGTGCCACGGACGCACGTCCCAAGAGGTCCTCGACTGCGGCCGTGATCGCCTCTTGCGAGGTTCGTCGCTCTCCTCGACTTGTCTCGAGTTGACGTGCATGCTCCCACAGTGACGACCCGAACGGCTGCGGTGCGGTATGGAGCTGCGTCCAGCAGGCCATCAGGTAGCCCTCGCCGTGGTGGTTGCGAACCCAAATGCGACTGACGTCGTAGGGGTCGTAGTGGACCTGCCACTGCGTGCCCTTGCCGGGTACCCCGGAGATCTCACCCCGCACAGCGTCCAAGCCATCGCTGTCGTAGGTCCGGTAGTCGATGGTGATGCCTGCGGCTGTCACCGTCCGGTACAGACTGGGTAGGAGTGCGATGTATTGGTCGGAGGTCAACGGCACGGGGATGTACCCGCTGACGGCGAGCATGGACGCGTACTTCTCGTTCGGGGTCAGCTTTCGGTGCGGGTTCAAGGGGTCCCGCAGTCCATCGTGGGGTCTGTTCTGCCAGGCGACGACGATCCATTCGTCCAGCAGATCCTGAAGCTCTTGCAGCGAGAAAACAGCATTCTGCTCGGCGTTCTTGCCTCGGTTTTCGACTGATGATCCGAGGTAGCCCGTGACGTATTGTGCGAAAAGGGTTTTGACCGATCCCAAGGTGCGTTCGACGATCGGCTTATCGGTGGGCTCGTCCTTGTGTGCAGGCTGCATGCTGATCCCGAGCGATCGGCATGCAGAGCGGAAAGTGCTCGACAGATAGACGGCGCCGTTGTCGTACACGATGTTCTCGGGAACGATGACGGGGCGGGCAGCAGCGTGCTCAAGTCTGTCATCGACAGACCGCATTGCGTGGTAGGGCAGGACCGAGTTCGACATTCGGACGGCATCGATCCACCCTGGCCGCATCGGTTCCGGCGTCATCGATTTCGCAACAAGAAGGGATGCGTCTACTGCCTTCGTTGTAGGTCGGAGAACCGCCGCGACGATTGTGCGCGTCGCAGCGTCGACGAGGCCCGTCAGCTCCACCCGGCCCCTCACCGACTCATCGAGCCGGATGCCGACATCGAACGGCGTGGTGTCGATCTGCATCCACTCACCGGGACGGCTCGCGACGACCTTACCGAACACGCCCTCCGGCTGATGGTTCTTCGTCTGCCGGGTTCGAGCGGATCCAGTGGCGTGGCGCGCCTGGGGGAGCTGTTTCATCAGCCGATGAAACGTGGTGTGAGAAGGCAGTTTCACCCCGTCGCCGAACTTGTCGACCACTCGCCGGTCCACGTGCCATTTCATGGCGATCTCTGTGCGCGTCGACTGCAGTTCGTTTTCGTTCAGCACCTCCAACAGCACGCCCACGTAGCGACTATCGACCCGCCGGTTTGGCGAGCGCCGGCGATGAAGACGGCCGTCAACGAGCCCGGCTACGCCGGATCGTTCGTAACGGCGACGGAGTTCCTGAAGATGCTTCAGGCCCAATGGGGTTCCAGCGGCTTCGAGTTCGGAGCATTTGTTGCGTTCTCGCTGTCCGAGTGATGTCGATCGAATGTCGTATCCGTTGCGCGGAGTGGTCAGCGGCGGTGAGCCGACTGGTATCCCGTCGACCATTTCGGAGATGTGGTGCTCAAGCCAGAGGACGCGCTGCTGGACCCGCGTCGGCAGTGCGGAGAAGTAGTCAGGTGGGATTGGGCGGCGACGAACGCTGGGGGATAGGACGTCGAATGAACTGTCCGCGAACAAGTCCGCAATCTTGACTGCTGCGAGCTGACCGTCCTCGCGACGTAGCTTCGCTATCATTCCGTCGATCGCCACCAGCTCGCAGAACTTGCCGTCGTAGCGACAAAAGTCGCCGATGGCGATTTTGGCGGGCTCAGCAGTCATCGTGTGGCCAACCGGATCAGCGTATGTTCACCGATCGGCGCCGAGTCGACATCGACGTCGATCTCGTGTGTCCAGAGCAGGTGATAGAGAGTGGGTAGTACCAATATCGGTTCACCCGCCGCGAGGGCGGCTGCGCCGATTGTCTTCGGGTTGTGGGCCAGTAGCGAGGTCAGGTCGCTAACGACGTCCTGCCGTCGATTTCGCGGGTTCCGGTAGCCGGCGAGCCAACGCAAGTTCGCGGCTCGGATCGGAGGCTGATCTCCAACACGGCGGTAGGTCCACCCAGCGCGCCCGCACAGCGCAATGGTCGATTCGAACGCCTCGCGAGCGTCATCGTCCACGAGTCGGTCTGGTCGAACATCCACGACTACGCCGTCGCCGGATCTGGCTCGGAGGAACACATCAGGAGTGTGCTGACGCTGCTTGCCTGCGGCGGAGAGGAAGCGGAAAGCGAAGGGCTGCACTGATATTCCAACGATATTTTGATCGAAGTCTGCCGCGATCAGGAAGTCACGTTCGACCCACGACTCGAATGAGATGTGCGACTCTGTGGTCGAGCACCACCACTCGCCGGTGAAGTTCTTCTGGCCCTTGTACGTCGAGGCTTTGCGGACCGGCGCACATTTCTCGAACTGTACCGACCACAGCTCGTCGACCGGAATTTGAGCGACAGGTTCACCCTCAGCGGGCCGATAGTCAATCAGCTCGCTGTTTCGAATCTGCGCCGCCGCGCGCCCATGGGTGGGCACGTCTCTGATCGTATGGCCGAGATCGGCGAACTACTCGTCCGACACGCCTGAATCGCCCGATATGGAGAGCCGCATCCAAATGACCGGCGATGCCCATCCACTGTCATGCTCCGCTGCCGCGGTGGCCCTCACCGGGCTCAGTCGGCGTTCTCCGCGAACCGATATTGCGGAGCCAGTACCTCTACGGCGTCTGCCACACCGTCGGGATAGTTGCGAGCTCGCTTGGGGTCTGGACGGGGGCCAACCGACTGTGCCTCGTATAGCGACACTGCAGCCTCAGTCATGCGAATTGCGTTTCCAAAGGAGTCGAGAGTGATCGCCAGCAGTGGCGTGTCGTCGAGTTCTTCGTCGTTGAGCACGTATCCCATCAGCCACTTGAATCCGTGAACGAACCCCGAGCCCAGTGAGTAGAAGCTCTTGGCGCTACGTGGGTGCATCACGGCGTCCAACTCGGCGTCAGCCTTGCGTGGCAGTTGCTCGTCCATCCAAATCTCCGCGCCTTCAACCAATTTGAGCGGTCCGCCACTTGGCCCAGTTATATGCTCGGCGGATAACGCCGCGATCTTGGCCTGCCGAGCAGCCACCCGTTCGCGCCGCTTCTCAAAGTTGGTCAGATCGACTTCCGCCAGTGGGTCTGTTCGTGCTGCCAGAGCCTCAGCCTCAAGCCTCTCGAACTCTTCTTGCCGGCCACGCTCAGCCTTGAGGAATCCGTAGCAGCGGCGAATTCGTTCTTCCGTGTCCGTCTCGGAAATCAGCCAGATGGTCTTGGCCGACGATTCCATCGCAATACGGCACAGCGCCGCCGTTGCCGACGTTCGGATTTGCCCCTGTGTGAGTGCCAGCGCAATGACCTCGGCCGCCGCCGCGAGATTTTCGCACGCGTTCATGGTCGGATAGAGCGCCGTCGAGCTAACCAGATTCGTTTCATCCTCGAGTGTGACTGCCACATCGTCGAATGCGAGGCGGCTCTCGCGATGGATCGGATTGGGCCGCAGACCCCACGACAGAAGATCTTTCGCTCGCTTGGCGCGTTCACCGATGAGCCCAAGAAACATCGCTCGCATGAGCCCGTGCGCGCCGTCCGGGTACGCAGCCTTGAGCTTGTCCCAATCCACCTCCGAGAAGTCAGGCCGCGAGGCGGGGCCGCCTGGAGCGGCCGGCGATGGCATTTTGATGCCGAAGGCCTCCGGACCGGGATCGGTCTCGGGAACCGTATGACGACGTTGCTTTTCGCGCTCTTGCCGGCGCCGCTTCGCCGCCATACGGTCACCACGCTTGGCCATCTGCCCGTCCTTCACCTATTCCGCCGCACAACAAGCCCTCACAATAGGTCTCGGCTCCGACAAGGCCACCGGCTAATACGACCCAAACCGTCACAGTGACTAAACGCGAGGGTGGCGGTTGATGTCATCATTGACAACGTGGTTAGACGCGTCAGCCTGATCCTGAGGGAAGCCGACGAAGCGGTGATATCCCCATACCTCAGTCAGGATTCGCCCGCGGCGGAAGCTCTGCGACGATGGACCGAGCGGCAAGGGTGGGTCCCAGCCGAAATTCCAACGGAAGCCGACGTGCTTCGTGCGCTGCTCAGGGCCGGGGCAGACGCACTGCATGAACAAGCCCTTGATGTTGGCTATGCCCAACTGGCCTCGGACTTTGATGATCTCTCTGCTGACGCGGATAGGCGTGCCGCCCGGGACCGCCCTGCGCAAAGGATCCAAGACAGCAATGAGTGCGGAGCGTAACCGCCATACGAGGGGGCTAATGGAGAAGCCCGGCCCGACTAATACGTCACAGTGACGAATTAGTCGGGCCACGCGGCCGCAGCGATCGAGGACGGTGCGGGGCGGACCGCGGGCGAAAGCTGATCACGCCATCGGCGCGGAAGCGTCACGAGATGCGACATCCAGTAGGCGAAGGAGTGGAAAGGATTATGCGCTGGTCCTCGAACGAGTGAAAAAGTCAGAGATCAACTGCAAAACGACAAAGAGATCGACGGTCTTGGTCCACCCTCGCGTACCAGGCGAAAGCCAAACGCCGATAATCGACATTATGTCAGTTACTCGAATAGTGGTCTGCCGTGGTCCGATGCTGCACCCGCCCCGGCCCTTGTCGGATGACAACCTATTTGAGACTTTGACACCCTAGTTGAGACTCAGTGACAGACAGTTGAGACTGTCGGGCCCGTCAGCTTGTCGTACCCCCGCAATATGGTCTGGCTCATGTCCAGTTGCACGTCCGTGGAGTCATCGGCAGATTCGTCGGCGCAGATCGGGATCGACACGGTCTCGTGGATCACCGCCGACGGGAACGAACGATCGGCTGCAGTGTCGCCCGCCTTGCTTCATGAGCATTTCCACCGAGCTCTGCCCTGGCGTTCCGGCGTCCAGTTTCAGAACCGGCTGAATCGGCATTCGCGGCAGTATTTCGCCTCGCAGCGCACGCATGTGTGGTGCGAATCAGGCTTGGAAGCCGAATCATTGCTGTCGCTGGACTTCGACGGCCTGGTTCGCCAGATCGCCTCGCAGCCCATGAAAATCAGCTTCGCCGACGGCTCGACCCACTTCCCTGACTTCTTCGCCACGCTCCGCAGCGGTGACCAGGTCCTCTATGACGTCAAACCATCGGGTCGCATGACCGATGCGACGGTCGAGCAGTTCGCGAAGACGGCGGACGTGTGTCGCACGGTCGGCTGGAAGCATCAGGTGCTGCACGAATTGCACCCGACCAAGCTGCGCAATCTCGAATGGCTTCGTGCAGCACGGCATACGCGTTATCACCCAACGCAGCCCGAGCTTGACCGGTTGGTCGCGGTGTTCGCCGACGGATGCACATTCCGCGACGGAGCGCTCAAAGCCGATCTCAAGCGACCGTATATTGCAGCCGCACATATTCGACATCTGCTGTGGCACAGGCATTTACGCACTGATTTTGACCAGGTTATTACCGAGTCGAGCCTACTTGAAAGCGTCCATGGCGAGTCCCCGATTCTGAGTCCACCCGGAATTAGAGTCGGGTTTGTTGATCCAGATTCAGTTGATTTCGCAGGCCATCGGGGTGTGACTGCACGTACAGACGGCAGCGTACTCGGCGGGTGTTCGGTAGCCCAGCGCCGAGTGCCGGTGCCGCAGGTTGTGGTCAGCCTTGAAGTCCCCGATCACCACTCGGGCCTCCATCAGGGTGTTCCAGTGATTGCGGTTGAGGCACTCCTTGCGTAGTCGGTTGTTGAACGATTCGATGTAGCCGTTGTTCCACGGCGTGCCCGGCGGGATGTAGGACAACCCGACCTTGCCGTCGCAAAACTGTTGCAGCGCAGCCGAAATGAACTCAGGGCCGTTGTCCATCCGCAACACCATCGGCGGCCCGCCGGCCGCGGCGAACACCTTCTCCAACTCGGCCACCAGTCGCTGCGCGGTGATCGACCGCTCGACGATGTTCAGCAGCGACTCACGGGTGTGCTCGTCAAGCATCGACGCGATCTTGATGGCCTTGCCGTCGACGGTGGAGTCGAACTGAAAATCGATGGCCCACACCACCTTCGGCGCATCCGCGATGACCTCCGGTGGGCACGATGACACCCCCGACCGCTTGCGCGGCGAGGTGACCTTCACCTGCAGACCTTCCTCGCGCCAAAGCCGGTGGATCTTCTTCTTGTTCACCTCACGGCGCTCGTCGTACCGCAACGCCGCCCAGGCACGCCGGAACCCATGACACGGGTGTTTGGTGGCGTACGAGCGCAACCAAACCCGCATATCGGCGTCCGGATCGGACGGGGTCAGCGCCATCGGCAGGTTTCTGTAAGTGGAGCGGGCCAGCCCAACGGCCTTGCACGCCAACCGTTCCGACATGCTCAAGGTGTCCTTGAGCATGTCCACGGCGCGGCGCTTGGCAGCTGGGCTCAGAATTTTCCCTTCGCAACCTCCCGCAACGCGTCCTTCTCCAGCTCAGCCTCGGCCAACAGCCGCTTGAGGCGGGCGTTCTGCTCGCGCAGCTCCTTGAGCTCGCGGGCGGCGTCGGTGTCCATCCCGCCGTAGGCGCGGCGCCAGTTGTACAACGTCGCCGGCGATACGCCCAGCTCGGCGGCGATCTCCTCGCCAGTCTTGCCCTCGGCAGCCAACTCGTCCGCGCGGCGCAACTTGCGCACGATGTCCTCCGCGGAATGCCGCTTGCGTCCAGCCATGTATCTCATCGTCCCTTCTCGGCCCGAAACCGGGCCACGGGACTCTAAAACACGCTGGACTCATTCACAGGGAACACGCCATCCACAAGGGAGAACCATGCAACTGCGGAGCGTGAATCTCGGAGATATCGTCACCTGGGATGGCTGCGACTGGATAGTCGACGCCCACGGTGAGCGTGGTACGCGTCTGAACCCCGTGGCAAGCGGCTCGCCCGTCTGGGTCGATCTCGCGACGATCTCCCAGGAAGAGTCCTTCGAGCATCATCATGCAGACACCGAGCATGCCCGGGCGGCGCGCAACCGCGTTGAGCTCGCAATGCTTGCGTCGGAAGTTCGTCAGGATGTCCTGTTCTGGCTGCAACACGTGAACGAGGTGCAGTCCGGCCTGATCGATCCACACGACCCGGATGCCCAGCCGCGTGACGGCTACGGCCCAGAGACGACCCTTGAAGAACGCGTGCAGCGCAAGCTTGCTGAACTCGATGCCGCGGGAATCAAAACGTCGCGGCCAAGCCTGTTCCGGAAAGTCGCCAAGTACCGAACGGAAGGTATCGCCGGGCTCGTCGACCGGCGGCTCCTGCGCCGTCAGGAACCACGGCGAATCGCACCTGAGATCGAGGAAGCCGCTCAGCGTGTCATCGCTGATCATCTCGGTGCAACCAGCCGCGATGTCCTCTATTTCATAGATAAGGTCAAACATCTTGTCCGCCAGGACAATCCGGGGAAAGACGTCAACTGGCCAAGTGACCGCACGATACGACGTTGGCTTACCCCGATGCTGGAAGCAGCCGGCCTGACCAAGACCGCCAGTCACCGCCGATCAGAATCGAACCGGCCAAACCGAGCATTCCAGCCGATCCTCGCTTTCTACCCAGGGCAATACGTCGAGATCGATTCGAACACCCTCGACATCGAAACCGCGATGCCCGACGGCAAGATCATCCGCCCCTACATGACCGCTGCGGTCGACGTCTATTCCGGGAGCGTTGCCGGCTTCCACATTCACGCCGGTGCGCCATCGTCTACCGACCACACCGTGCTTTTCGCTCGGATCGCTGCACCACGTCGTGCCATTGATCGCATGAATCCGGCACTGTGGCTGTCGAATTCGAAGACGCTCCCTTCGAGTGAAATGATCGCGATGGGACAGGCCGCCGGGGATGCTCCGGCGATGCCGTTCATTTCCATCGAGACGCTGACTATGGACCGCGGCAAAGACTTTCTGGCCAGCCGGGTCGCCGCAGAAATGCTCGGGTGGAGCGTCGTGGACGCACCACCGCATTCTCCGACGGCGAAGCCTCATGTCGAGCGGTTCTTCAAGAGCATGAACAGCCTGTTCCTGTCGCGCCTGGATGCCTACGTCGGCAACTCCCCTGACCATCGTGGCCGCAACCCGCGCGCACCAATACCTTTCACGCAGCTGGTCGACGGCATGTGGTCGTTCATCGTCACCGTCTATCAGAATCGTCCGCACAAGGGACTGGTGCTTCGCGAACATCCGGGACGGACGTTTACGCCGAACCAGATGTACTCGGCGACCTTCGACGCCAGCGCCGGTATCCCGATCCCGATCTCCCAGTCCGACTACATCTCACTGATGCCCCGGCACGACCGGACTTTCCAATCAGACGGCATCCACCTGAGCAACGAGATCTACGACTCCCCCGATCTCAACGAAGTCCGGGGACGGCCAGGCAAGCACGAGATTCGTCAAGATCCCTATGACACAGAACGGATCTGGGTTCGCCACCCCGACAACGGTGAATGGATCACTTGCTTCGCGCGATCAATTCGGCTCGCCGCCCTGCCTTTCGGTACGAGCACCACCGCGAGCCTCTCCGCGACGGCCCAGGCGGACGATCCGCACACTCAGTGGGCGCAGGACTTCCTCGACGCCGAATCTCATCGTGTGAAAGCGACACGCTCTGGCACCGACAAGGGCACACAAAGGACCTCGTCGGGCAAAGCCGCGCAGAAGAAGGCCACAAAGAGTGCTGCCGAACGTGCTAATCGCAAACGTGACCCGCTCCCCCGCCCAGCAGCTGTCGAACCAATGCAGCTTCCGACTGCCGTGCCGGTGCGTGAACACCCCGACGACTATACGGTTGCATGAAAGGCCAAAGACGATGATCCACAACGCATTTGCGACACCTGGCCGCAAGACAACCTTGGAAGGGCTGCGTCAGCGGATCGATAACCGCATCATCCGGCCGGACGTCCTTAGCCGCACCGACTTCGACCGGTGCACCGAAGCTGAACAGGTTCTCTATGACGACCAGCGGCTGCAATGGTTCAGCAACGGACTGATCGTGAGGACCCCAGCGCTGCGGCGACTGACCATGACCGGATTATCACTACTGCGCGTCCATGACCCCAGCACCGTGGGTGAGCGTGGCATCGTCCTGACCGGCCCGCCACACATCGGGAAAACCACTGCATTGATCCGCCTCGCTGCCGAAGTCGAGCAGTGGGCAGGCAAACGCGCGCCCGACTTCCGGGAGACCGGACGTGCACCCGTGGCCTACATCGAAATGGAGCCGAAGGCATCCCCGAAGTCGATCGCCAGCTCGATCCTCAACTTCTACGGGATCCCGCATAACTTCAAGTCCGCCACGCAACACCAGCTCACCGATCAGGCTCTCGACGCTCTGCGTCGGCGACACACCCAGATGCTGATCATCGACGAGCTTCAGATGCTCAAACTCGACGGCAAGACCGGTGACGATGCGGTCAACTCCTTGAAGACGATCATGAACGACTCGGGGGCGATCTGCGTATTCGCCGGCGTCGACCTGCTCGAAGGACTCTCCAGCCGGCCAGCAGAGCAAATCATGGCCAGATGCCAAGTGACACAGATGCGTCCATTCCTCAGCAGCGACGACACCTCACGCGGTCACTGGGCCTCGCTGGTCAACTCACTCGGCGACGCAATGCATTTGCTCGATGCCGAACCCGCTCATCTCGCCCCCTACGCCGACATCCTGCTGACGATGACTGGAGGAAAAATCGGCGACCTTCGAAGCATTCTTGCCCTCGCGATGGCGAACGCGATCACCGACCGTGATGACACTGGCAGCGAGATCATCACGCAGGAGCACCTTGTCGGGGTCGGGCAGATCGGCGTTGCATGAATCTCGACGAGCTGCCACGCCAGTCAGTGCCCGTCCGCCCGGTTCACCTCGAGACCCCTGGGTCGTATTTCACGCGGCTATGCACAGCGAATTCAATCGACCGTCCGTGGATGGAAACGATTGTCCGACAACGACGGCGCACCGGAGGCTGCGGTGCGCGCGAACTCGGAGTCATGATTTCCGAATTGGGTGGACCCGAACCTGGAAGATTCGAATCAGCGCACGCATGGGCGCTCATCGGGCACCGGAACCTCCGCGGCCCCTGGGACAAGCAGTCCACCAGCGGCACCGCATGCCTGTCATGCACCGCCGGCACAGCGGTAGCGACCTACCCCCACATCCGATTCGCCTTTTGCCGTCGGCACGGCCAATGGTTAGGCAAACTTCAACGCGCTGCCGTCCTCGACGCCGACCTCTGGAAGGCCGAGCAGGCCCTGCGCCGCATGGTCCGATCAGGGGACGTAACCCGGGAGCTGTACGAAGGCACCTGGGACGCCGTACGCGACCATGCGTACATGATTGGTGAGAACGCCCAGCCAGAAAGACTCCGGCGAGCTCTTGACCAACCCAAATTCACCGTCGGTACCGATGACCGGATCGCTCTGTTCCCGCAGACCGTGCTGGCGCTTCGCGCCGTGACTCGACCTCAACTGATCACCTTGGCCAATCAAGGCAGCCGCAAGCGGCACGAGGTCAGAAGCGCCCTGACTGACAGTCTCGATTGGGCTGGAGACGACCGATGGTTGCTGGTCAAGAATCTGCAGGAACTGCTTCAATCACACGTCCGCAGTGTGGCTTGACTATCGCACTCCTCGGCGCCGCAACTTTCCGAGTCCCCTGGGGACCTGCTGAATCGGCGCGGATCACCGGCTCCTGGTCCGTGGACTTCATCGGCTTCTCGTCCGTTGCGGTGTAACCCACCCAGTCACACCCGGCTCGATTAGGCCACGCCCGGAAAAACCCAGTTAAAACGGCCCGACCTCCGATAAGCTCTGAGGCCGTTGACCTGCCCGGGTCACGCTGTCCGAGGGAGGATCGACGTGGCTGAGCCGTGGCTGTCCGCAGACGACATCGCCGCACACCTCGGGATCACCAAGGACACCGTGTACACCTGGATCGCTGAGAAAGCCATGCCGGCCCACAAGGTTGGGCGCCTCTGGAAGTTCCAAGCAAGCGAGATCGACGACTGGGTGCGCCGTGGCGGTGCGGCGGGGGAAGGCGTCTCATGACTGCTCAATGTCAGTGGCTCCTGCTGCAATGACACCCGGGATGGAGTGCATCGCATCGGGCAGTCGAGATGCGGAGCTGTGGACTGATGGCGCCGTGTGCGTGTGGGGAAGGAGAAATACCGAGAGATGACGAGTTCCCGTATCGCTGAGAGCGATTCAGTCCTCGGCACGCTGCGGACAACTGCGAGCCATACGATCGGCATCCCCCACCTGGTTGAGCTTCTGCGCGAGGTGCCGTCGGATGCGCCCGCCGAGCGGTACCGCGAGGCGGTCGTAGAAGGCAACGTCCTCGGCCGTCCAACTCAGGCCGGTCGGCAGCGTTCGTTCCGCCATCTCCGCGAGCTGTACTTCTTAGACCCTGGCCGCTCGGAGTTCGCGGCGCTGCGGCACTTCTGGAACATCGACCCCTCGTCGCGCTCGCTCCTTGCGGGGCTTCTGGCCTTCACCCGTGACGAGGTGCTTCGCGCTTCGTTCGCCGCGATTTCGGACCTCCCTGCGGGTTCGAGCGTGACGTCGGCAGACCTAACCGAAGCTGTTGCCGGACAGTTCGGCCACGAAATGTCGGCGTCGACGCTGGCGAAGACTGGTCGCAACACCGGGGCTTGCTGGACCCAGACCGGCCACCTCGCGGGTCGCGCCAAGAAGGTGCGGACCGAAGTGGAAGCCCGCCCGGCGGCCATCGCCTACGCGGCATACCTGGGGCACCTCGCCGGCGGGCGTGGCCTCGGCGTTCTCGACAACCCTTGGTCGCAGATCCTCGAACTCGCACATGGCCACTCCTTGGAGGCGCTGCGGGACGCGCACACCCAGGGACTCGTCGACCTCCTCGTCGCAGGCAACGTCATCGATGTATCGTTCCCCGCCGTAGGTGGTGCTGGATGAGCCCAGTCGCCGATCTTGTCGATGCGTACAAAGCCGAGTTGTCCCTAACGTGGCAGGACAACGTCTCAGGCGGTGAGCGCGTCTGGATGCTGGTCTACCCGCCTGACCTGGAACGCCGGATGCGGCACGCTCTTCCGAGCATGGAGTTGACGACAACCCAGGCGGGCCGCGACTGGCTCGTCGTTGACGTCAGCGATGACTTTGGGCGCTGGCTGTCTTCGCATCGGCATGCGGAGGCGTTCTACGAGGAGCCGAGCGATCTCACGCAGTCGATCCTCGACCAGTTCGAGACGACATTGGTCACGCGCATCCGCGATGCCCTCGAAGCGGCTCCCACGAATGCCGTCGTGGCACTGGTGGGGATCGGTTCGATCTATCCGTTCCTCCGGGCATCGAGCGTGATCAAGTCCGTCGATTCCGCTGTGACTGGCCGCCTCCTCGTTCTCTTTCCTGGGCTTCACGACTCGGAGACTCATTCATTCCGCTTGCTCGACGCGCGCGACGGGTTCAACTACCGCGCCCGCGTCATCGATCCGCAGAAGGACATCTCGTGACGATCAACAACGATCTTTTCGTGCGGCCCCCGCTGAGCTTCGAAATTCCGAACGACGGTGTCACCAATGTCGACCGTCCCGAAGACTCCAACCAGTGGGATGTCCTCAAGTACGAATTGGAAAGCTTTGTCTGCGAGGGCGAGTATGAGCACGGTCTCCAGCGCATCCTCGACTCCTACACCGGTCACCGGAACCGAACGACACAGCCTGCTGTCTGGGTTTCGGGGTTCTACGGCAGCGGTAAGTCCCACCTAGTCCGCGTTCTGCAGCACCTGTGGGCCGACACGAAGTTCCCGAACGGCGCGACTGCGCGAGGGCTGGCCAACACCTCGCAAGGCATCCAAGACCAATTGACCGAGCTGACGACGCTCGGCCGCCGAGATGGCGCCGCCCCGTGGGCGGCCGCAGGAGCGCTTGACCGCAGCGGCGACACCCTCAACTCGGTGTTTCTCTCCATCGTCCTCGGGGCAGCTGGGCTGCCCACGCGTGTCGCGCCCGCTCAAGTGGCATTGTGGCTGGCCGACAACGGGCACCTTGACGCTGTCCGCGAGCACATCGTGGCCGATGGCGGCGACATCATCGAGGAACTGGCCGAGTATCACCTCAGCAGGCAGCTGGCGAACGCCATCCTCGCGGTCGATCCGGAGTTTGCGAGCTCGGCGAAGGATGTGCGCGGCCAGCTGAGCAGCCAGTTCCCGACGAGCGCACGCTCATTCTCCACGGATGAGACGGTCGAACTACTCAAGAAGATCCTTCAATACGCCGGCGACGGACACATTCCGCCGTCGCTGATCGTCCTCGACGAGGTGCAGCAGTACATCAGCGGCGACGGCGGCCGAGCTATGGAGGTTCAAAACCTCGTCGAGTCGGTGTCTCGCGAACTCGACGGTCGGGTACTACTCGTGGCAACGGGCCAGCAAGAGTTGACGGCCGACTCGACGCTCCAGAAGATCCAGGACCGCTTCACCGTCAAGGTCGTCCTCAAGAACCAGGACGTCGACGCCGTCGTCCGCCGTGTGCTGCTCAGCAAGGAGCCCGCGAAGAAGTCCGGTCTCGACACCACGTTGGCGTCGGTCGCCGGGCAGATTTCCCGGCAGCTCATCGGCAGCAAGATCCAGCACACCGCCGCTGACGACAAGGACCTCGCCGAAGACTACCCGCTGCTCCCGGTGCGTCGTCGGTTCTGGGAAAGCGTGCTCCGCCAGGCCGACGCCGGCCGCGCCGGGCAATTGCGTTCCCAGCTCCGCATCGTCCACGAGGCGAACCGCATGGTCGCTCCTGAATCCGTCGGCACGGCGGTCGGTGCCGACTTCCTCTACACACAGAAAAACGAAGACTTGAACGGCGCAGGGCTGCTCCTCAAGGAGACGCAGACGCTGATCCACGAGCAGGGACAGAAGGACGACCTGCGGGGGCGCATCCTCGGCCTCATCCACCTCATCGGTCTGCTGCCGACGTCCGGGCACGGCGACATTGGCGTGCGCGCCACGGCAGACCACCTCGTGGATCTGTTAGTCGAAGACCTTGCCCACGACGGGGACCGACTCCGGCAGAAAGTCCCCACAGTGCTCGAAGCGCTCGCCGCAGAGGGCATTCTTCAACAGGACGGCGAGGAGTTCCGTCTTCAGACCAAGGCGGGCCGCGAGTGGGACGAAGCTTTCCGCAGGCACCACGCGCAAGTGACCGACAGCGAGGTGAGCACCGAGCGCGACTCCCTGCTGCTCGCGGAGGTCAATCGGGCTCTGCCCGCGACTATCCAGCAGGGTCGCGCCAAGGAGTCGCGCAAGCTCGCCCTTCACGCCGACCCGTCGCTCCCGCCGGACTCCGAGGCGATCCCAGTGTGGCTGCGCTCCGAGTGGGACGAAGGTATCACCGCGAAGCAGTTCGACGAGGCCGCCCGAAGCCTCGGCGTCGACTCGCCGATCGTCCTCGTTCACCTCCCCCGTCTCCAGGCTCCCGCCTTCGCCGCAGCGGTCCGCAACAAGCTCGCTGCGCAACGGGTGATCGACCAGCAAGGAATTCCGCAGGACGACGAGGGCAGGCAGGCCCGGAGCGCAATGCAGACGCGCCTCAACCGGGCGACAGACCAGGTGAACGCATACGTCCGCGATGTCATCTCCAAGGCGAACGTTCTACTTGGCGGCGGGACGACACCAAGCGGAGTCACCCTGCGCGAGGGGATCGAGGCAGGCGCGCAGGCCGCTGCGACACGGCTCTTCCCACGGTTCACCGAGGCTGACGACAACCGGTGGCCGCAAGTCATCGCCCGGGTGAAGTCCGGATCGGCGGTGGACGCCCTCAAAGCAGTCCAATACGACGGCGACCCTGAGCAGCACCGCGTCGTCAAGGAGGTACTCAATCGCATCGGCCCAGCGGGGACTGCAGCTAGTGACGTCGAAAAGGCCGTCACCTCGAAGCCCCTCGGCTGGCCGAGGGACGCGCTCATGGCCGCCCTCGGGGTGCTCCTCGACACCGGGGTGATTCGAGCGACGCTCAACGGAAGCGACGCGACTACTGCCGACGTACTGAAGCAAACCCGTCTCGGCAATGTGCAGCTTCGTCGTGAAGTGACAGTTCTCAAGCCCGCTGAGAAGATTCAGGCGCGCCAGCTGCTGAGCAACCTCGGCTTTTCGACCGACAACGATGGGCTCGTCTCAGCGGTCGAGCAGGCCGTCAAGTCGCTCGTCGACCGCGCGAAGGACGTAAGCGGACCCGCTCCGCGCCCGGACATCGCTGTCCCAGGCAACATCCAGGTGATCGTGAGCACCTCGGGCAACGACCGTGTGCACGCCCTTCTCGCTGCGAAGAGTGACCTGACGAGCTTCAACGAGCGGCTGGGGGACCTGGAACGGAGGCTCAAGAGCCGGACACCCTCGCTCGAGTTGGCGCGTTCGCTTGCGACGTCGGCTGCGGGCCTGGTGCCGGCGTCGGCGGCCCGTGACCGGCTCGACGCGCTGGCCGCGAGCCGCGATCTACTCGCCGACGCCGACCCCGTCGCCCCGATCGTCAAGGACCTCGCCGACACACTTCGCGATGCCATCCACGAAGCAGCAGTTGCGTTGCGTGATGCCCGCGCGACGGCTGTGGCGAGCCTCGCACAGCAGCCCGCGTGGACGGCTCTCGACGAGGCGCAGCGCGAGGCGCTCCTGGCGGAACACCACCTCGGAGCCGAGCCCGAGCCCAACCTTGCCGATCCGTCGGCCGTTCTGGTGGCCGCGCAGGCCCGGCCGCTCCAGGGGTGGACCGCTGAACTAGACGCAATCCCACAGCGGTCCTCTCGGGCGCTGGAGGCGGCGATCCGACTCACGACGCCTGCAGCCAAGACAACCACGGTGCGGGTGTCGACGGCGAGCCTGAACAACGTGGACGAGATCGAACGGTTCATCGATGACCTGCGCAGTCAGCTTCTCGACGCTCTGAACAGCGGCAACGACACTGTCGTGGTGAAGGGCTGACCATGACCACCGAAACGATCACTGTCCTCAACTCTGAACAACGGCGCTTCCTTGACACCCAGACGCAACGTGCCCGCGAGGCGGCACAACGCGCAGCCGAAGACGCATTGCGCGCACTCGCGGTCAGCGAGCCGAGCCGGCCCGCATACCTAAGCGAACAGCAGAACAAGCTTCGCCTTGCACTTCGCGACAAGGCTCGCCAACTCGGCGATGACACCTCGCGCGCGGGTGTGCCCTTGACGAACCTCGTTCACGACGTCGCCTATGAGCAGTGGCACCGGTTGCTGTTCGCACGCTTCCTGGAAGTAAACGGACTCCTGCGGCATCCCGAGTACCGAGCCATCCCATTGTCTTTGGAGGATTGCGGCGATCTCGCATCTGACCTCGGCGAGCCCGACGCGTGGGCTGTTGCCGCTCGCTTCGCATCCGAAATCCTGCCCGGTGTGTTCCGCCTCACCGATCCTGCAGTCCAGGTGGGGTTCGCGGCCGAACACCGGAACACACTGGAGCGACTGTTGCTGGAGATTCCGGCGGAGGTGTTCACGACGGAGGATGCTCTCGGCTGGGTCTACCAGTTCTGGCAGACGGCCGAGAAGAAAAGAGTCAACGACTCCGGCGTCAAGATCGGCGGTGCCGACATCTCGCCCGTGACGCAGTTGTTCACCGAGAACTACATGGTGCGCTTCCTGCTGGAGAACTCTCTCGGCGCTTGGTGGGCAGCCCGTCACCCCGAGTCACCGCTCGTTGATTCGTGGGAGTACCTCCGACTCGATGAGGACGGTGCACCTGCCGCCGGCTCGTTCAGTGAGTGGCCCGAATGTGCAGCTGACGTGACGGTGATGGACCCCTGCTGCGGTTCTGGCCACTTCCTCGTTGCCATGTTCGGAATGCTCTGGCGCATGCGCGCCGAGGAGGAGGGTCTCACGTCGGCCGATGCGCAGGATGCGGTCCTTCGCGACAACCTCCACGGCCTCGAACTCGATCCACGATGCACCCAGATCGCAACCTTCAACGTCGCGCTTGAAGCGTGGAAGCAGGGTGGGTTCCGTGAACTTCCCGCTCCGCAGATCGCTTGCTCTGGCGTGCCGGTCCACGGGGTGCGCCAAGATTGGGAAGGCTTGGCTGCAGACGACGGGGAACTCCGCAAAGCCATGCGCGGGCTACACACGCTTTTCCGAAACGCAGACAGCTTGGGTTCGCTCATCGACCCACGGCCCACAGCCAATCGCGACGGCCTCTTCGGTCGTGACTTGAGTGTCGGTGTATCTGCCGACCGAGTGCGTGAACTCCTCTCGACGGCGCTCCGCAACGAGAGTCAAGACGCAACTGTCCTTGGGCATGCGGCCGACGACGTGATGCACGCTGCCGGTCTCCTTGGTCGCAATTACACGCTCGTCGCCACCAATCCGCCATACCTGAGCACGCAGCGTATGGATGAATCGACCGCCGAGTTCATATCAGACCGGTTTCCGCGCTCGGGAACGGAGCTCGCGACGGCGATGCTGGAGCGTTTCCTACCGGACTCGACCGGAACGATCGCTGCTGTCATGCCGATGAACTGGCTTTTCCTGAAGTCGTTCGGTCCGCTGCGCGTGCATCTCTTGCATCGCTCGGGCTGGAATGCGGTTGCGCCGCTCGGCGCTGGCGCGTTCCAAACGATCACTGGCCAAGTCGTCCAATCGGCGTTGGTGTTGATCTCCGCTGCGCGTCCGAAGGAGATGATGTTCGTCGACGCGCGGCAGTCCTCCTCGACCAAGGCGAAATCAGAAGTGTTGCGGGCCGGCGACATCGATCTGGTGACATTTGACGACCTACGCAAGAACCCCGGGTCAATACTTGACGCAAGCACTCTGGGCAAGAGCCTCTTGTCGAGTTACGCCACGAGCTGGCAGGGGCTCGTCACGATGGATACCTCGCGGTATGTCCTTCACTTCTGGGAGGTCACCGGCGACCCCTCAGTGTGGGAGAAGTACGTTACCGCGCCTTCAGAAACTGGACCTACTACCGGACGGCAGTACTTGCTTCGCTGGGATTCCGGTGATGGTGCGCTTCAGTCATCCCGAGCGCACAACTACAACCCATCATCAGTACTTGGCAAGCGAGGGGTGCTCGTCGGCCAGTCAAGCCTGCGCGTAACGCTGTACGACGGCGAGATGTTCAATGACGCCTCAGCCCCAGTCATACCGTCGAATCCGGACGACTTGCGCGCAGTCTGGTGCTATTTGCAATCACCGGAGTACGCGGACGCGGTACGCCGGGTGAACTCCAAGGTTGTCGTCAATCCGGGCTACTTGATCAAAGTTCCATTTGATCGCGACCACTGGCGCCGCATCGCTGAAGAGGCCGGTACGACTCTCGTGCGCAACGTAAGTGATCCGACCCAGTGGACGTTCTCCGGCGATACCGTCGATTCGAACTATCCTCTCCAGGTTGCGCTCGCTGGACTACTTGGATACCGCTGGCCCGGGCAGGATTCAACTGCCTTCGATGAATTGGTGGACGCTGACGGCATCGCGGCGCTGGTCTCGCTACCCGGCGAATCCGACCTTGTCACGCGGTTGCGGGAGGTACTTTCGGTCGTTCACGGCGGTGGCTGGTCTAGCGCCCACGAACGACAGTTGGTCGTCCAGGCGGGCGGCAAGAATGGCAAGCTCGACGACTGGCTCCGCGCTACCTTTTTCGCTCAGCATGTGAAGGTCTTCGACAACCGACCATTCCTCTGGCACATCTGGGATGGCCGCGAGGATGGGTTCTCGGCGATCGTCAACTACCACAAGCTCGACCGGCGGACGCTGGAGAAGCTGACCTTCACGTCGCTCGGCGCATGGATCGACCGGCAGAAGCATGAGACTCGGGCGGAACGGGCTGGCGCTGACGCTCGACTCGCAGCAGCCGAGGAACTCCAGCACAGGCTCAAGCTCATCCTCGAAGGTGCGCCGCCCTACGACGTGTACGTGCGGTGGAAGCCCATGGCCGAGCAACCGATCGGCTGGGAGCCAGACCTTGACGACGGTGTCCGCCTCAACATCCGACCTTTCGTGACCGCCGGGGTACTCCGGTCGAAGGTCAATGTGCATTGGAAGAAAGATCGCGGAACGAATCCCGACGGATCCGAGCGCCACAACGATCTGCACCCGACACTCGATGAGCGCCGCGCAGCCCGGAGAGCCGCGGAGGCGACTGAATGACGCTCGTCCGTGCCGTGGTTGCCGAAGCGCTCCGTGATGCGGCGGCCTTCAACGCGGGGGCGATCTCTGCCCCCGCGGCTGTGCTGTGGGCCGACCCCGAGCGCGCGTGGGAGCCTGTGATCCGCGGTCTCCAGGAGGTAGCGCCTATTCTCGTTCTCGGCGAATACGATCCCGCACGTGCTCAAGGACCCGCACTCTGGCTTCGAGCCGTTCTCGCATCGCCTGAGTCAGCCAACCTTCCGACTCACCTAGCGGAGCACGGTGAGCGCAACCCGTGGGTGATCTATCTACCCGGTGTCAGCCGCAGTTCTGTAGTCGAAGCATCTGCCCTCGATGACACGCTTGCGCCGCTTGCGGAGATCTCAATCCGCTCCAACTGGTGGCCGTCTGCGCTCGGTCAGGCGCCGTGGACACCGCACTCGTTCCTCGCATCAAGACAGGGTGCAGGGCTAGACCTCGCTGGCGACGCCGCGACGAGAACTGCATTTGCGCAAGTGCTGGACAAGTTTCTTTTCGAGGACATCGATGACCTCAAGCGCATGGGGCGCCTCGACTCGTCGCGCCTCCACCACCTCGTGCTCGATGACGCGGTACGCACCCTGCTCGAATGGATGAATGACCCGGACGTGGTTCGGGCCTCGCTCGAAGGCGCGCGATGGCAGGCACTCAACGCTTCCTGCAAATCCGTCTACGGGTTCAGCCCCGAGAAGGACGGTCCGCTCACCGCAGCCAGCAAGCTTGGAAGCAGGACCGGCGAGTGGAGTGCCGTCTGGCAGCGGTTCGCCGAGAACCCCGCCCGCTATCCGAACATCCCCGAACTACTCGATCAAGCGCGCCCCTCGGTCGTGCCGCTCTTCGGAGACACGGACCCCCATGCCGATTCGTGGCCGTCATGGAATCGCGACCAGGAGGAGGCGTTGCGGATCGCATTAGGTGGGCTGGCGGCTGACCCGGACCCGAAGCGCCGGATCGTCGAACTCGTTGCCGCACACTCGGCGAGGGAGGACAACGTCTGGGCCGCCCTCGGGCAGGCGCCGTTGGCGCGGGCTGTCGGGCACCTCGCCGAACTAGCGGGTCGTGTGCTGACCGCATCAACAGCGACAGATCTCAAGTCTCAGGTCGCCTGGTATGGCGATGAAGGCCACGCGATCGACGACCTCGCTTTGCGGGCGATTGCGTCGGCCAAGACGGCGCAGGACCGGGCCGCAGTCTCGATTGCGCTCAGTGCGCTCTACGACCCTTGGATCGATGAGTCCGCGCGGGCCTTCCAGATCGCGGCGATGACCAGCTATCCCGGGCAGATCGGCCTCGGTATCAGCGTGGGGACTGCCGTCGTCTACGTCGACGCGCTGCGCTTCGACCTGGCCTCCCGAGTGACTCGGCGGTTGTCACCGCTCGTCGTCTCTGTCGAGACGCGGTTTGCCGCGTTCCCCAGCGTGACACCGACTGGGCAGCCAGCGGTCGCCCCTATCGCGATCGCCACGGGCGGCGGCACCGCCTTCGATGCGGCTGACGACCAAGGTCGATCCCTCAAGGGCGCGGTCCTGCGTTCGGCACTGGTGAGCGCAGGTGTTCAGTTCCTCGAGTGGGACGCCGCCGAGGTCGGAGATCCGACCGGAAAAGCATGGACGCAGACGAATTCGATTGACTCGCTTGGTCATTCCCACGGACATGCGCTTGCAGACCTCGTCGACCAGCAGTTGGACCTCGTCGCCGAGCGCGTTCGCGGGTTGCTCGACGCGGGGTGGCAAACGGTCGTCATTGTCACTGACCACGGGTTCCTCTTGCCTGGCAAGCCAGCACAGAAGGTCGCTCTCCCCCTACAAGTCACGGAAGGTGATGCGGCGCGCAAACCGCGTGTGGCCCGGTTGAAGGCGGCGGCGGCGCGTCCGGATTTCCCGACGCTGCCCTGGACATGGGATTCGTCCGTCGACATGGTGAGTGCACCGGGAACTGCGGCGTTCGAGGCGGGTTGCCTCTACGAGCACGGTGGCTTGAGCCTGCAGGAGTGTGTGATTCCCGTCGTCACGGTGACGCGCGGCGACACGGCCGTTGCGCCCGTCCAAGTTGATGCCATCCGGTGGACTGGCCACCGCTGCCGCGTCGACTACGTCCCCGCCGAGGCCGATATCGTCGCCGAAATCCGACTCCGCCCAGCCGATGCGTCGAGCACCGTCGGTGGTCCGAAATCGGCCACAGAACCGGGCGAGATCAAAATTCTCGTCGATGAAGAACAGGCTCCCGGTGGGGCGGCCGCGTGGGTCGTGCTTCTTGACCAGAGCGGTGGGGTTCTAGCCCAAGCACAAACTACGGTGGGAGGCGCGGAATGACTGTGGCGATCACGCTCGATGAGATCGACGAGACAGCGGCCTCGGTGTTCGAGGGCTACGTCGTTCGCAAGGATCTAGCGCAACAGTTCAAGGGGGCGTATCCCGTCCCGACGTACGTGGGCGAGTTCCTCATTGGGCGATACTGTGCCACGACCGATCCTGAGGAAATCGAAGAGGGCCTCCAGGTTGTACGCCGTCTGCTCGCCGACCGCACCGTGCGGGCCGGCGAGGAGGAACTGTTCAAGTCACGCGCTCGCGAGCGCATGACTGTCAAGCTCATCGATCTAGTCAAGGCCCGACTCGACGCGAAGTCGAATGCTTACCTCGCCGAGCTGCCGAGCCTCGCGCTGCGCGATGTCAGGATCGACGACGCCGTCGTCAGGGACAACGAACGCATGCTCACTGGCGGCTTCTACGCCGAAGTCGACCTCTCCTACGACGCCGCGATCGCTGAGGAGAACAACGGAAAGCCCTTCGCCATCGGGTCGCTGCGCCCCATCCAGCTCTCAACTCGCGACTCGCTATCACGACTGGCTGAAGGACGGTCGCGGTTCACGACCGAGCGGTGGAAGCACCTTCTGCTCCGGTCGGTGGGCTTCGAGCCTGCGCAGTTGAGCGAACGCGAGCAGAACGTGCTTTTGCTACGAATGGTCCCGTTTGTGCAGCGAAACTTCAACATGGTCGAACTGGGGCCGCGAGGTACGGGTAAGTCGCACCTATTCCAGCAGGTGTCGCCGTACGCGCACCTGATCTCGGGCGGTAAAGCGACCGTCGCCCGGATGTTCGTGAACAACGCAACTGGGCAGCGCGGCCTCGTCGCGCAGTACGACGTGGTCTGCTTTGACGAAGTATCCGGCGTCTCCTTCGATCAGAAGGACGGCGTCAATATCATGAAGGGCTACATGGAGTCCGGCGAGTTCTCCCGTGGTCGTGAGTCCATCCGTGCTGACGGCTCGATCGTGTTGGTCGGCAACTTCGACGTCGATGTTGCTCATCAGCAGCGCATCGGCCACTTGCTCTCACCCCTGCCGCCGGAGATGCGCGACGACACCGCGTTCATGGACCGCATCCACGCTTACCTGCCCGGATGGGATGTCCCGAAGCTCAACCCGACGTACTTCACCCATCACTTCGGGCTTGTGAGCGACTTTCTCTCCGAGTGCTGGTCGCGCCTGCGCGACCAGTCACGGCTCTCGGCCATTCAGGGCCGCGTGAACTACTCGGACGCGCTGTCAGGTCGTGACCTCTCGGCCGTCAACAAGACCGTCGACGGGTTGCTCAAACTGCTCTACCCCGATGCCGAGGCCGCCATATGCGACGAGGACCTCGAATGGGCCGTTCGCATTGCCTTGGAATGCCGCCGTCGAGTCAAGGAGCAGCAGCGGCGTATCGGTGCCGCCGAGTTCCGGAACACACAGTTCGGCTACCGCCTTGGTGAGGGAGTCGAGCAGTTCGTCTCGACGCCCGAGCTGGCGAGCCCAGACTCGATTGGTCTCGATCCGCTACCGCCCGGCCAAGTGTGGGCGATTTCCGAGAGCGACGGCGACGTCGGCCCAGGGCTTTACCGGATCGAGGCGGCGGACACGCCCGGCTCGGGCGCGCGTGGTCTGCTCAACCAAGCCGCGCCCGCGACTCTCCGCGAGAGCTTCAAGGTCGCCGAGCAGAACCTCATCGCCCAGGCGAGACAACTCGTGGGTGACCGCGACCCACGCGAGCACAATCTCACTGCTCAGATCCGAGCCCTCGACGCTGCCAAGACCGGTGCCGGCCTCGGGCTCCCGATTCTGCTGGCTCTCACCTCCGCAATGCTCCAGCGGTCGGTCCGCGGCGGGCTGATCGCCGTCGGAAACCTGTCGCTGGGCGGCGGCGTCGAGACCGTTCACAATGCCGCGCAACTTGCCGAGCACGCGATGGAGAAGGGGGCCACAGCCCTCTTGCTCCCGGTGTCTGCCCGCCGCCAACTCCTCGACGTCAGTGACGAGGTCGCGACGAGGGTTTCATTCATCTTCTACAGCGACGCGCAAGATGCCCTCGTGAAGGCGCTCGACGAATGAGCCAGCAGGTGGTCTGGGCATTCCTGCGTCCGACTGAGCGGGCGATCTGATGCCCGGAGCTCATTGGGTTCGCGCCGCTCTGCAGGTCAACCCCTACGCGTACCAGGGGCGAAACTCGCCCTCAACCAGGTTCGCCTCGGAGGCTGACTACAACAAGGCGCTTCTCGATAAATGTGACGAGCTTGGCATCGAACTCATCGCGATTACCGATCACTGGGCGGTCGACACGGCCCGTGGACTCATTCAAGACGCGACGGCTCGCGGAGTCGTTGCCTTGCCTGGGTTCGAGGCAAATACGGCTGAAGGCTTCCATCTGCTCGTCATCTTCGAGTCCGGAACCGCTGCTGCCGATGTGAACGCGGCCATCGGTGCGTGCGGTGTCACCCCAGGGTGCAACAACGGCACCGTCGGGCAGCCTTTCGAGGACATCTTGGAGAAGATGTCGGATCGCGGTGCGCTGGTCATTCCTGCGCACGCCAACGTGGCGAACAGCGGAATGCTTACGGGCCGGCAGGGCAATCCACTCGCAAAGCTGATCAACCATCCACAGCTCCATGCCTTGGGGATCACACCCAGCGTGGCTGCTGCGCAGGAGCAGGAAGCCATCATCGAACGCCGCAAGCCGTTCGACCGCCGGCACCCACTCGCAGTCATTCACGCCGACGACATCTCCCACCCAGATGCTCTGGAGACAGAGGGTGGCTCCACCTGGTTCAAAGTGAGCACCCTGACCGTCGAGAGCCTCAAGATCGCGGTCCGTACCCCCGAAACCCGGATCGCTCTCGCTGACCCCAAAGGAGAGACTCGCCCTCTCTTGAAGGAAATATCGTGGGTCGGCGGCTTCCTGGACGGCGTCACGATCCCGCTCTCGCCGGATCTGACCGCGTTGATCGGTGGGCGAGGAACGGGGAAGTCCACCGCCATCGAGAGCCTTCGCTACGTTCTCGGGCTGACGCCGATTGGCGCCTCAGCCAAGGCAGACCACGACGCGATCGTCAGCGGTGTGCTTCGGGCAGGGACCGTCGTGAAACTCGCTGTGGAGGCGACCTCGCCGATGATCCAGGCATTCACGATCGAGCGGTCTGTCCACAACACTCCGGTCGTCAAGGACTCCAGTGGTACGGTCACCAGCCTTCAACCGGCTGACGTGATCGGCGACGTCGAGATCTTCGGACAACATGAGCTGGCGGAATTGACAAGCGACAGCGCGAAAGTCGCCAGTATGCTCCACCGTTTTCAAGGCAACGGAGACCTGACTGCCGAGCACAACGCGACGCTGGCAACGTTGAAGGAAAGCCGCGAGAAGCTCGCGCGCGCGGAGAAGGACAAGGCCGAACTCGAGGAAGAACTCGCCGACATCCCGCGCTTGGAAGAGCAAGTGCGCCAGTTTCAGGAGACCGACGTGCCTACTCGGTTGAGTGAGGTCACGCGGATGAACCAAGACGAGGCGGTGTTCTCCGAAGGACACTCGCGCGTTGCCGACGCAAAGTCGACCCTCACGGGGCTGACGGACACACAGCTGATGGCGAAGCTCGGCGCGTCCTACGACGGGCTTGAAGAATCGCCACAAGCGGAAACTCTCCGACTCGTTCGATCTGCGACGAACACGTTGGCGGAGATACTAAAGGCCCTCGCGACTCAGGCCGAAGCAGCCATCGCAGCTGCCGACGTTGCGATCGCCTCGGCCGAAATCGCTTGGACGAATGCTGTCCGCGAGCAGCGCGACGATCACGCAGAGGTGCTGCGGAAGCTCGTTCAAGACGGGCTTGAGCCCGACAAGTACCTGACGACGACGAAGGCGCTTGAAGACCTCAAGGCCAAGGAGCCTCGGCGGGCCAGCATCGACGCCAACATCAAGGAACTGGTCGCTTCCCGCAAGACACTTCTCCAGGAACTCGCTGAGCACGAGAACAAGCGGGTGGAAGCCCTGCACGATGCGATCCGAACTGCGAACGCAGCAACAGGTGGCGTCGTCATCGTGAAGCCAATCGCGGCCCAGGACCGTCGCCACATCAAGTCGCTGATCGAAGACGCGGTCAGCGGGCAACGGACGCAGATCATGGCAGCCGTTGACGCTGAAGGCTTTTCGACCCGTGCGTTCGTTGAGGCTGCCCGCAAGGGTGAGGCTGAACTCACAGCCAAGTTCTCGATCCGTGGTGCGCAGGCCCGCGGAGTGGTCGATGCCGGGGAAGCTCTCTTCCGCCAGATCGAGGAGCTGTCGGTCGGGAATGCGGTGGAAGTGCAGCTCGACATCGGGGCGGGAACGGGCACACGGGAATTCAAGAAGATGGACGACCTATCCAAGGGGCAGCGGGCCACCGCCCTCCTGCTGCTCCTGCTCGGAGCATCACGTGCACCACTCGTCATTGATCAACCCGAGGACGATCTCGATAACAGGTTCGTGTACGACGGGATCGTCAAGAACCTCCGCGAACTTAAGGGCAAGCGCCAGATCATCGCGAGCACACACAACGCGAATGTTCCGGTCCTCGGCGATGCGGAACTCATCGTCGCTTTGGAGGGCAGCGGTCAGAACGGCAAGCCAGTGGAAGGCGGCATTGGATCGCTCGACGACGCCACCATCCGTGCGCTCGCGGAATCGATCCTCGAGGGTGGACCGGCGGCATTCAACGCCAGGCAGCACCTGTACGGGTTCTGACAGGCAGCCCAAAAGGCAGACCCGATGAACAAAGTCTCAAATCATCTGTCCCTGTTCACGATCCGTGAGTATTTGATCTTCGAGGTGGCGAGTCTCAAGATGTTGTCAATAGTCTCAGATTCGTTGTCACCCAACACGGCCCTACGTATGTGTTCGGTTCACGCTGCTAGTCGTTTTCGTCGTCGTGACGGTGTGCGGCCTCGATCGCTTCGGGCGGGGCTGGCTGCTGTAACCAGGTTCGAATCCGCAACAACCCGCCGGCGATAGTCCCGACGGCAAGCACTGCAACGACGATCCAGAACGCAGCGGACATGGAGCAATTGTCCGCCTCTGGCCCTTCTGCCGGCGGTGCCCTGGAAAAATGACGCCGTATAGTAGCAATCTGCTACGGTGGTAGCAACATGCTACACGGGAGGTAGGTCATGTCCGACGTCGCCGATCGGGTCACCCGGGTGTCCGCTGACCTGTTCGAGGCCGCGGCCGCCGAGGGTGCCCGGCAGAGTCGCTCCGCCAAGCAGCAACTCGACCATTGGGCGCGGGTGGGCCGTGCTGTATCGACCCAGCACACCGCTTCACGACGCAGGGTGGAGGCTGCCCTCGCCGGTCAGATCGACATCGCCGTTCTTAACACCGAAGAAGGCGTGGTGTTCAATGCCGAGGTTTCCGCGGCGATCGAGGAGAGTCTGGCCCGCACCGATTACGGTGCCGTGCTCGCCTCGCGTGGGATCACCACGGTGGCATTGGATGAGGACGGCCAGATCGTCGAGCATCGCCCGGACGGCACCGAGTCCGTGGTTGGTGCGGTGCACTCGCTGCGTCGGTGAAACGCCTGGACCTCGTCGTCGGCTCGAACGGTGCCGGAAAATCGACGTTCGTCGAACTCACGCTGGCTCCGCTGCTACCGAGCAGCGTGCTCGTCAACGCGGATGAGATCGCCAAACAGCGCTGGCCTACCGACGCTTTGGGCCACGCCTACGAGGCCGCGCGGATCGCCGCGGCGACGCGGGAAGCGTTGATCGAGCAGGGGCGTTCATTCATCGCCGAGACTGTGTTCTCGCACCCCTCCAAGCTGGAGCTGATCGATGCGGCCCGTCATGCGGGGTATGTCGTGGTGTTGCACATTGTGCTGATTCCGGAGAACTTGGCCGTTCACCGCGTCCGCTACCGGGTCGCCGCCGGTGGCCACGATGTGCCCGAGGAGAAGATCCGGGAACGGTATCGCCGGCTGTGGACATTGGTGGCTGCAGCGATCGTTCGCGTCGACAGCACAGCGGTTTACGACAATTCCGCGGCCAGTGGACCGCAGATCGTGGCGCAGATGAGTGGCGGACTGAGCGTCGACACGCCCCGATGGCCGTCGTGGACGCCGGAACAGCTGCGTAGTCGCTGGCCGTAGCTCGGCGCAGCTCGGGCCGTCGCCACCACGTTTGTTGTCGGGCGGGCACGGGTAGCCACTACAGGAGAAAGCCGCAGAGCCCTGACCGCTCCAGAAGCGGCATGAATATCTTGGTTCGGCTCTTTGCGGCAACGAATGTGCAGCCACCACAGGAGAACTCATGTTGTCGAACATCTCGATCACGTCGACGCTCGTCGCCGCTGGCGCGGCAGCCGCGGTAGTACTCGCGCCGGCCGCTTACGCAGACGGCGGCTCCGCCCCGTGTGCGGATGAAGGCAGTGCCACCGTCTGCCAGGCGCCGGGAAACGCCAATGTCATCGCGACCCCACCCGAGCAGAGCAGTAGCGGCGCTGCCGGGGGCGGCGGCGGAAATGGCCAGAACGGCCCGTACGGGCCGAATGGCTCACAACCGCCAGTCGGCTAGGGCGGAGTCGCCACTTCTCCCCTGTGGCGATTCGAATTGACCGGCGGCCCGATTGCAGGGCAGGTGCCGGCCGGGTGGACACTATGACGTGGCCCTTTCTGCAACAGTATTCAAAGTTGAACTCGGCGTCTCCGATGTCGATCACGGTTACTACGCCGACCACGCGTTGACCGTGGCCCGCCATCCCAGTGAGACCGATGAGCGGATGGTCGTGCGGTTGTTGGCTTTTGGGCTTCGTGCACACCGACTCAGCGACGTCGACGGCGAGTTGGCGTTCGGGCCGGGCCTGTCCACCCCTGGCGTACCGGACGTGCGGCTCGCCGACTACACCGGCCGGATCCTGGAATGGATCAACGTCGGCCAGCCCGACGAACGCGTCTTGGGTAAGGCGGCCAGCCAGGCCGACCAGGTGCTGCTCTACCCGTTCGCCGCCGGCGTGGCCACCTGGTGGCGAACCGTCGGTCCCAAAGTGGCGGGGCTGGCGAACCTGTCGGTGCTGCAGATACCGCACGAGTCGGTGCAGCAACTGGCCCAAAGCGTCGATCGACGGGTCTCGGCACAGGTGATGGTGATCGAAGGTCAGGTGACGATGACCGTTGGCGGAGTCGACGTGACCTTCACCCCCGAGCCATTGGAGTGAAGGATTTCGGTTGCCGTGCAACGCTTTCCGCCCGCCGGCGAAGTCAGTTGCCAAGTTCGGCAACAAGGCGCGTCGCTCGCCGAGATGCCTGCGGTCGGTGCCAGGATCGAGATATGAAGAAGAACACCGCGCGGCTGATCCCCAGAGGTACCGACGAATCGCGCCGTGTGGTGGAACGGGTCCAGCTTGTCATGGACCTGACGTCGCAACTGAATGTGCTGCGGCACTCGGATGTGGATGGCCGCAACGCATTGCTGAAGGAAATCCTGGGGCGGTCGCTGCCGGAAACCACGACGATCTACCCGCCGTTTTATTGCGACTACGGCCTCAACTTGCGTCTTGGTGGCCGGGTTTTCGTCAACCAGAACTGCTCGTTTTTTGACCTCGGCGGCATCACAATCGGAGACCGCACATTGATCGGGCCGGGCGTCACCCTCTGCACTGCCGGCCATCCCGTCGAACCGGCGGCCCGATTCGACGGCATCACGGTCTCCCCGATCCACGTTGGCACAAATGTGTGGATCGGGGCCAACGCG
Organism: Mycobacterium sp. SMC-17; assembly: GCF_045310915.1. Lineage (NCBI taxonomy): Bacteria > Bacillati > Actinomycetota > Actinomycetes > Mycobacteriales > Mycobacteriaceae > Mycobacterium > Mycobacterium sp. SMC-17. Next base: position 51,203 of record NZ_JBJIAK010000033.1, read on the forward strand.
ACCATTGCTCCTGGGGTCACGATCGGCTCAGGGTCGGTCGTTGCCGCGGGCGCGGTGGTGGCATCGGATGTCCCGCCGAACTCACTCGTCAGCAGCGCTGGTCACATACAGCGACGCGCTCTCGCGTAAGTCCCGGTACGGGAGCGCTGCTCGCGTACTGGGACTGCGCTGACATCCGCCTCGGATCAAGGAACCGAGACGCACCCCACGCCGGGCACACAGCCTCCACCGCCGCCGGGACCGCCGCCGCCGGACGGCCCCCCAGGAATGCTGCCGCCTCCGCCACCAGGACCGCCAGCACCCGTCGGGCCGCCCGGAATTGAGCCACCGCCGCCGCCCGGGCCGCCGCCACCCGTGGGTCCACCGGGCACGCTGCCGCCCCCGCCACCGGGTCCCCCGCTGCCGGTCGGGCCGCCCGGGATCGAACCGCCGCCACCTTCAGGGCCACCACCACCCGTGGCTCCGCCTGGGGCGGTGCCGGTGCCGGGTGAAGTCGTAGGTGACATGGTCGTCGGCGTCGTCGTCACCGTGGTGGTAGTCGTCGAGTTGGTCGTTGTCGTTTTGCTGCCTTCGTCGGTGTCGCATCCCGTGGCGAGAGGAAGTACCGCGACGCCGGCGATCAGGCCGATCCAGGCTGAGTGCCTACGCCACGATGCTCGCGATTGCGGGCGGATGCTCGTGTCAGCTGTCAATCTCATGGTGATGTTTGCCTCCCTCTCGGCTGTCGTTGCGTTATTCCCCGAGATCGAGACTTCCAATCCTCGACGCCGAAAGAAGCGCATCGCGTCGTTTGGATCGCGGAGCCCCCGCGTCCGGCGCACCCCGTCGGCGAGAACGACATCCAGCCGAATCGACGACTGTAGACTTGCCGCGTGGAGTTGCGAACCTACACATTGACTGACGCCGCCGCGCTGGAGAGTTACGTCTCGGACTTCTGGCCTCGCCACATTCGCACGCTGCGCAAGTACGGCATCACTGTGCGCGGCGTCTGGACGGACCCCGAGTCGAGCGAGCCTCGCGTCATCGCACTCGTCGATTATGCGGGCGGCGATCCCCGCCGCCTCGCCGAGAGTTACCGCGCAAGCGATGACTTCGTCGAGGACCACCGGCATTTCGATACGTCGCTCATCGTCGCGACGCACACGCAAACGCTGCAGCCGATCGCGAGTTCCCCGCTTCAATAACGATGCTTGGTGCATCGCCGGGAGGAGATACCCACATGGCCACATCCACTTCGCCTACGCGCAATGCGGCCGCTACCCGTGAGGCGATCCTGCGGTCGGCGATCCAGAATTTCGCCCGCGCCGGATACGACGGCGTGGGCGTCCGCCAGATCGCGCACGACGCCGGCGTGACCGCCATGCTGGTCAACAGGTACTTCGGCTCGAAGGAAGGGCTGTTCGCCGAGGCGGTCGAAACGTCCTTTGCCACACCCACTTTCATCGGAGAGCGATCTGACGATCTGGTCGCTGACACTGTCCGGGCCCTGGTGGCGAGGACCGGATCCGGCGACGATGCGCCACCGCCGTTCATGATCATGCTGAGGTCCGCCTCGAGCCCGGTCGCCACGACGATCGTGCGCGACGCCATCGAACGCCACGTTGGCGCCCGGCTGGCTCGGCAACTCGACTCGCCCGATCAGAATCTGCGCGGCGAGATCCTGCTCGCGTTGATCAGCGGAATGCTCATGATGCGCGGCGTGGTCGGGACGAGCGCGCTTCGCAAAAGCAAGCCCGCGGACATCGAAAGGGTGCTTGAGCCGGCCATCGCCGCGCTCATCGGCGGTTCGCGAGTCTGAGCTTCGAAGCAGGAATGAACCCGCCTAAGTCTACGTTCGTATACATCGAAGGTATACAGATGTAGACAAGGAGGACCCGGGTGGAGCTCGGATTGAGGCACAAGCGCGCATTGGTCACCGGTTCGAGTGCGGGTCTCGGTCGCGCGATCGCTGAGATGCTGGCTGCAGAGGGCGCGTCCGTGGTGGTACACGGACGTGACGCCGACCGGACGCAAGCGGTCGTTTCCGCGATCGGCGCCAACGGCGGTGAAGCGGTCGCCGTACTCGGCGACCTCTCGACCGACGAAGGCGCCGCAGCCGTCGCGCATGCCGCGGGCGAGATCGACATCCTGGTCAACAATGCCGGCGACTACGACGGTTCGTCCTGGGCGGAACTCACCACCCACGAGTGGGCGAGAATCCACCAGACCAACGTCGTGTCCGTCGTGCGGATGATCGACCATCTTGTCCCGGGCATGCGCCGACGGGGCTGGGGCCGGGTCATCCAGATCGGCGGTGGTCTCGCCGTTCAACCGGTCGCCCAGCAGCCGCACTACAGCGCCACGTTGGCTGCGCGACACAACTTGACCGTCTCGCTCGCCCGCGAGTTGTCCGGAACCGGCGTCACCGCCAACATCGTCGCGCCCGGAGCCATCCTCACCGACAGCACACGGGCCATGGTGCTGCAGGCCGGCGCCGTGCACGGCTGGGGAACCTCCTGGGAAGACATTGAAAAAGCCGCGGCCACAACATGGTTCCCCAACGACATCGGCCGACTCGGCCGTCCTGAGGAGATCGCCGCCGCGGTCTGCTTCCTCGCCAGCTCCCATGCCGCGTACATCAGCGGTGCCGATCTCCGCGTCGACGGCGGCACCATCCGCAACGTCAACTGAAACCACCAGTCAACAAAGAAAGGTCACTGTCATGTCGCATGTCTTCCTCATCTCCGGAGCTTCCCGCGGTCTCGGGCGCGCCATCGCCGAAGCGGCGCTGGCAGCCGGGCATCACGTCGTCGCGGGTGTTCGCTCGGTATCAGCGCTCGACGATCTCGCTGCCCGTGAACCTGAGCGTCTGGCCGTTGTCCCGCTCGACGTCACCGACGACGAGCAGGTCCGCAGTGCCATCGACACCGCAATCCAACGCTGGGGTCGCCTCGACGTTTTGGTCAACAACGCCGGGTACGCCAACATGGCTGCCGTCGAAGACGTTGACGTCGACGACTTCCGCGCCCAGGTCGAGACGAACTTCTTCGGCGTCGTACGGCTCACCCAGGCCGTGCTTCCGATCATGCGGAGGCAGCGTGCGGGCCATATCGTCCAAATATCCTCCGTCGGTGGACGTTTGGCGCGGCCGGGCCTGGCTGCCTATCAGTCCTCCAAGTGGGCCGTCACCGGCTACTCCGGGGTCCTCGCACAGGAGGTCGCTCCGCTCGGCATCAAGGTGACGGTGCTGGAGCCCGGTGGCATGCGTACCGATTGGTCGGGCTCGTCGATGCGCATCGCCCCGGTACGCGACGAGTACAGGGACACAGTGGGAGCCGCGGCGCAGCTGAGCCAATCCGCCAACCTCGGCGCCAGCGATCCGGTAAAGGTCGCGGCGCTGTTGCTCGACATCGTCGAGATGGACACTCCGCCGGCTCGCTTGCTGGTCGGCCCAGATGCCTACCGGTACGCCACCGCGGCCGGGCGCGACCTGCTCGTTTCTGACGAACGGTACGCGGATCTGAGCAACTCGACCGCGGCCGACGACGCCACCGCCGATCAGCTCAATCCGCTTGGTGCGTAACGCATCAGGTCGGTGCCAGAATGAGTCAGAAGCCGCTGCGTACAGGTGCTGGGTGATCGGTGGGAGTGCTCGCCGGCTCCTCCTTCGATGGTGTCTGGCGAGGTCGGCCGGCCATGGCGGTTTGAGGACGACCTTGGTCCGCCCGTCGTCGCGGTGGTGATTGCAAACACGCTTGAACTCCGACCGGCTACCCCCGGCCCGCCACAGGTAAACACTCACCGCGTCTGCGGCGCTCACTCCCGACCTACGTCTTTTACGAACCGCCCTCCCGCGGTGTTGCTCACCCTGTCCCCGACGGATAGCTCCTTCCACGTCGCACGGTCGACGCGCACCGTGATCGTCTGCCCGTCGTCGCGCCGAATGCGCAGGCGCCGGTAGAGATTCGCCCCGTCGAGAAGCGCCCGGGATTTCTTGACGACGGTGCCTTCCCACTCCGATGTCGACATCTCAGCTTCCTTCAGGTGATCGGGTGACGTGGTAGCGCAGATGAGCCACGCCGGGGGCCTGCAGCACCCGCACGAGCTCCATCTTCGGTAGGCCGGGCCGGAATCCGTCGAACAAGCGCTCCCCCGAACCGAGGATGACCGCCGACACTTGCAGGTCGATCTCGTCCACCAAGCCCGCCTTGATCGCCTGGCGTGCGCACGATGCGCCGCCGGCGATCGAGATGTCCTTCCCGCCGGCAGCCGCCTGCGCCTGTGCGTACGCGGATTCGATGCCGTCGGTGACGAAATGGAATGTCTTACCGCCCTTCATCTCGATCGGGTCGTGGGCGTGGTGCGTGAGCACGAAGACCGGGCAGTGATACGGCGGAGTGTCACCCCACCAGCCCTGCCAGTCCGAGCCGTCCCATTCCCCACGAATCGGTCCGAACATGTTGCGCCCCATGATGGTTGCGCCCATGCCGTCCAGCATCTCGGACATCACCTGCCGGTTGAGGGGGTGATCTCTGGTGGCACCGATATGCCAATCATGGAGGTCGAGCCCGCCCACCCCTATCGGATTCTCTTCGCTCTGATGGGGCCCGGCGACATACCAGTCGGCCGAGATCGACATCGAGAGATTCGTTCGTGCCACGTCAAGTTCCGTTCCGTCGGTCGGTTCATGCGATTGCCCTTGTCTACATTGAGACCGCTGCGGCGCCGACAACTCATCGTCGTCGGCAGTATTGCCATTCGGGTGTCGAGCGCATCTCCCTGTTGTAGCTTGGCTGGCGCTGGGTCAGGTCAATTCGATTCGACCGGAAGGCAAGCCATGACGCTCGAAGTCATCAAGACCATCCCTGTCGGCGGCTCCCCGAGTCGGGTAGCACTCACTCCCGATGGTGGCCGCGCTTACGTCCTCAACGGCGGCGGCGACTCCGTCTCGGTCATCAGCACCGTGACCAATACGGTCACCACCACCATTCCCGTCGGGGACCTCCCCGACTCGGTGGCGATCTCCCCCGACGGCACACGTGCCTACGTCACGATCGAGAACGCCGGCACGGTCTCGGTGATCAGTACCGCCACCAACACCATCACAGCGAACATTCCCGTCGGTGACTTCGCGGGCGGAATCGCGCTCACTCCCAACGGCGCTCGTGCCTATGTCGCCGCGGCCCATAGTCCGGCGACGTCCGGAGACGTCGTGGTGATCGACACGGCTACCAACACGGTCACGGCGACGATCCCCGTCGACGGACATCCCCACAGCGTCGCGGTCAGCCCGAACGGTGCGCGCGCGTACGTCACGAACTGGGACCTGGACGGTTCCGTGTGGGTGATCAACACCGCCACCAATACGGTGATCAAGACCGTCGAGGTGGGTGATTTGCCCAGCGGTGTTGCCGTCAGCCCCAACAGTTCCCGCGTCTACGTCACCAACGCGGCTCCCATCGGAACGGTTTCGGTGATCAATTCGACGACCAATACCGTCACCGAGACCATCCCTGTGGGGAACTCACCGATCGGCGTTGCGGTCAGCCCCAACGGCGCCCGGGTTTACATCACCAACCGTGGCTACCCCGGCCCCGGCTCATTGCAGGTGATCAACGCCGCCACCAACGATGTCACCGAAACGCTCGAGGTCGGCGAAGATGCGTGGGCTCTCGCGGTCAGTTCCGACGAAGAGCGAATCTATGTCACCAATCTCGGCGACGACTCGGTGTCCGTGATCGGCGACCACGTTCGCCACTTCCCCGACGTGCCCGACCTCGTCGGCGACATCCTCGGCGGCGTCGCCGGCGATGGTGGCGGATGGCTGATCATCGGCAACCACTTCTACAAGATCCCGCCGCGCCCTCTCGCGGTGGTGCGAATCGCGCGCGCGATAGCGCCCTACCTCGGCAAGCCGATCGAGAACCGGGATCTGGCCAAACAACTGCGCAACACTCTCAATCGACGCCGATAGCGACGGGGGTTCTCGCTCGCTGTCACCCACCATTGCCGGCCGATCCGCGGAACAGATTCGCGATGCCTCAGGTTGGACTCTAGGACGCCCATCGAACCTGGAGGAGGATGACACATGCCCGAATCGGTCTTGCTCGGCGACCAATTGGCCACCAGTGCAATGGGTTTCGGAGGAATGGCGCTGACACCGGTGTACGGCGGAGCCATCGATGAGGATGAATCACTGGCGACGCTGAACCACGCCATCGACGCCGGGGTGACCTTCATCGACACCGCCAACATCTACGGAGACGGGGACAACGAGCGGCTGATCGCTCGTGTGCTCGCCGGCCGCCGCGACGAGGTCACGCTGGCGACCAAGTTCGGCATCCAGGGCAATCCGGCCGGCCGCGCGCAGGGTCGCATCAGTCCGCGGGGCGACGCGGCCTACGTACGCCAGTGCATCGACGAGAGCCTGCAGCGCCTGCAGACCGACGTGATCGACCTGTACAACCTGCACCGGCGCGACCCAGCCGTGCCGATCGAGGAGACCGTCGGCGCGATGGCCGAATTGGTCGCGGCCGGCAAGGTGCGTCACCTCGGGCTGTCTGAGGTCAGCGCGGCCGAACTGCGCGCCGCGAACGCGGTGCACCCGATCGCCGCGCTGCAGAGCGAGTGGTCGGTCTGGACCCGCGACATCGAGTCCGTCATCGTCCCCACCGCTGCCGAGCTCGGCGTGGGTATCGTTCCGTTCTCTCCGCTGGGCCGCGGCTTCCTGACGGGCTCCGTGCGGTCGGCGGCCGATATGGGCGAGAACGACTTCCGGCGCACGATGCCGCGCTTCGCCGGATCAGCGCTGGAGGCCAATCAGGCGGTCGTCGACGCCGTGGTGTCGGTCGCCGCCACGGTCGGAGCGACGCCGGCACAGGTTGCGTTGGCGTGGCTGCGTCATCGCGCCGACGACCTCGGCGTTGCGGCGGTCCCGATTCCGGGCACGCGCCGCGCCGCGCGGGTCGACGAAAACCTCGCCTCGTTGTCGGTGACGTTGACCGCCGAGCAGGTGAGCGCGCTCGGGGATGCGGGTAACGCAGTGACCGGGGCCCGCTACGCCGACATGTCCGCGATCGGTTCCAGCGGAGACTCTTCGCCGGACGACAGCGCTCAGTAAGCCTGATGTCAGGTGCCGGCGAGCGCTTCCACAACGGCCGACGAGAACGCCGGTAGGTCATCGGGGCCACGACTGGAGATCAGATTCCCGTCGATGACGACCTCGCGGTCGACAACTGTCGCCCCGGCGTTCTGCAGATCGATCCGAAGGCTGGGGTACGACGTCAGCGTCCGGCCCTTGGCGACGCCGGCGTCGATCAGCGTCCACGGACCGTGACAGATGACGCCGACCGGCTTGCCGGATTCGACGAAGTCGTGGACGAACTTGACCGCCTTGTCGTCGGTGCGCAGTTTGTCGGCGTTCACCGTGCCGCCCGGAATGAGCAGCGCGTCGAACTCGTCCGGTGTGATGTCACCTACCAGGCGTTCCACGGGCTCGGTGCCGCCGGGTTTCAGGTCGTTGTCACGCATGTCGATGGAGCCTTCTTGCAGCGAGATCAATTCGGTGCTGGCACCGGCGGCCTGTACCGCATTTCGGGGCTCCTGCAGCTCTCGGCGCTCGACGCCGTTGGTGGCGAGGATCGCCACCTTCTTGCCCTCGAGCGGCGCAATACTCTCGTCCAGATTCTGTTCGGCCTGCTCGGCGTAGTCAGCCAGTTCGGCGATCGATTCATCGCCTTCCTCAGCGCGCATGGTGTACTCCTTGCCTGCGCCGCCGCGTCTGGCGGCACCGCTCGGCTGGGTACCCGAGGGCACCGTGGCCGAAACCGCCTGCGCATGAGCGTGGACCTGACCGGCCATGACCTCCCCAAAGACGAGGTGCACCAACCACTTCAAGGCTGGAAACGCCTGACCCGGAATAAACCCGCACGCGGGGACCTTGGCTCAAGAGTCGCCCCTTCCCCGACCAAGGAGCATCCATGACTCGTCCCGTCCGCGTCGCTGTACAGATCCAGCCCGGCGGCACGCCTGACTACGCCACCTGGCGCGACGCCGTCGTGGCCGCCGACGACCTCGGTGTCGACGTGATCTTCGGCTACGACCACTTCCATCGCCCGGCGATGAAGGCCATCGTCGACGGCAAGCCCGTCCTGTTCGACGACCAGCCCGACGTCGCGAACTTCGAGGGGTGGACCGCGCTCGCTCCGTGGGGCGAGATCACCTCACATGCCGAGATCGGGCTCCTCGTCACCGGTGTCGGCTACCGCAACGCGGATCTGCTGGCCGACATGGCGCGCACCGTCGACCACATCAGCGGTGGTCGCCTCATCCTCGGTCTGGGCGCCGGGTGGTACGAAAAGGACTACACCACTTACGGTTACGACTTCGGCACCTTCGGTTCGCGCTTCGACATGTTCGACGAGAGCCTGATCCGCATCGAGAACCGGCTCGCCGCCCTGATTCCGCCGCCCGTCCGCAAGATTCCGATTCTCATCGGCGGCACCGGGCCCAAGCGCTCCCTACCCGCCGTCGCCCGGCACGCCGACATCTGGCACGCATTCCAGGACATCGAGGCGTTCCGCAAATCCAGCGACCGCGTCGACGAGCTGGCAGCGACATTCGGCCGCAACGGATCTGACATCGAACGCTCGACGCTGTGGACGAACGCCCAGGCTGCCGATGCCTTCCGTGAGGCCGGCGTCACGCTGTTCCAGACCGAACTGACAGCGGACAACAACTACGACCTGACCTCGCTCAAAGAGGTGGTCGCATGGCGGGATGGTGCGTGATCGCGAGCTGAATCGCGCTACAGCGGATTCAGGATGCGGTCCAGGAACTGCCGCGTGCGCTCTTCCTTCGGGTTGCCGATCACCTCGTCGGGCGTGCCCCGCTCCAGGATGATGCCCTGATCGGTGAACAGCACCTGATTGGAAACCTGCCTGGCGAACTGGATTTCGTGGGTGACGATCACCATGGTCCACCCCTCGACCGCGAGATCCTTGATCACCGAGAGCACTTCGCCGACGAGTTCGGGATCGAGCGCCGACGTCGGCTCGTCGAACAGCACTAATTTCGGCTTCAAGGCGAGCGCCCGGGCGATGCCGACGCGCTGCTGTTGCCCGCCGGACAGCTGATACGGGTATTGGTCCTTTTTGGCGGCAAGCCCCACCTGCTCCAGGAGCGTGACGGCTTCGGCCTCTGCTTCCGCTTTGGGCCGCTTCTGCACGATGACCGGGCCCTCGGTCACGTTCTGCAGGACCGTCTTGTGTGGGAACAGATTGTGGTTCTGAAACACGAAGCCGCTCCGGGACTGGAACCGGCGCACCTCGGGTTTCGGTGTGGGCGTGGAGAAGTCGATTTCGATATCGTCCACCCGAATGACCCCGGCGTCAGCCCGGTCGAGGGCGTTCAGCGTGCGCAGCAGCGTCGTCTTGCCCGATCCGGACGGCCCGATGATGGCCGTCGCCGTGCCCTGCTCGACGGTGAACGAAACTCCCTTGAGCACCTTGTTGTCGCCGAAGGCTTTGTGGACGCCCTCGGCGACCACGCGGTTCTCTGTCATCGCGCCACATACCTTTCCAGCCGGCGTTCAATACGACCCTGGCCGAACGAGAGCGCCAGGCAGATGACCCAGTAGTACACCGCGGCGGTGCCGTACAACGCGAAGAACTCGAACGTCGGCGCCGCGATGATCTGAGCTTGCCGCAGCAGTTCGGTGACCAGGATCGTCGAGGCGAGCGACGTGTCCTTCACCAGCGAGATCAACGTGTTCGACAACGGCGGCACCGCCACCCGGGCGGCCTGGGGCAGGATGATGCGCCGAAGCGCGCCAACATAATTGAAGCCGATGGTTTCGGCGGCCTCCCATTGACCTTTGGGAATGCTCTGGATGGCCGAGCGGATGATCTCCGCCCCGTAACCGCCGACGTTCAGGGAGAACGCGATGATGGCGGCAGGGAACGGATCGATCTTCACACCCAGTTCCGGCAGCGCGAAGAACACGATGAACAGCTGCACCAGCAGTGGAGTACCGCGGATGATCGAGATGTAGAACCGCGCCACGTTGGCAAGAACCACGTTCGACGACAACCGTGCCAGCGCCACCGCCAACGCGATCACCAGACCGATCACGAAGCTGATCACCGTCAGCGGGATGGTCTTGGTCATTGCGGCCTTCGCCAACGGCACGAGGCTGTCCCCGATCAGCGCCCATGTCGAGCGCGCCACATGCTGCGCCCGGTCGGTGTCGGGTCCGCCAGATGCGTTGGCCTTGAGGTACTTCTGCGAGATCCGGGCCAGAGTGCCGTCGGCCCGCAATTCGTCGAGCGCCTTGTTCAGATCGGGTAACAGCCCGCTGTCCTTCCGGGCGGCGAAGCCCTGCTCGCTCTTCTCGCCGGTGTTGGCGGCGATCTTGACCGACTTGTCCCCGGTCTCGGCGAGGTAGGCGTACACCGCGATGCTGTCGTTCACGACGACGTCGACGCGCCCCTGGTTGAGCAGCTTGATGGCCTGGGTGAAGCCCTCCACGGTCTCGACACGGGCCCCGGCTTTTCGGGCGACCTCAGACCAATTGCTGGTGGCGTTCTCGGCGGCGACCTTGCCCTTCAGGTTGTCGAGCGACTTGATCGAGTTGTCGTCCGCACGCGTGACGATCACGCCCTCCCCCACCGAATACGGCTCGGAGAGGTCGTATTTCGCCTTGCGTTCGGGATTGATCGTCACCTCATTGGCGACGACGTCGAATCGGTTGGCCTCCAGCGCGGCGAAGATCGAGTCCCACGGCGTCTCGACGAACTCGACACGCACACCGAGCTTGCCGGCGACGGCCTTGGCGACGTCGACGTCGTATCCGACCAGCTCGTTCGTGGCCGGGTCGTGGTAGCTGAACGGTGAATACACCCCTTCGGTGCCGACGCGCAGCACGCCCGCCGCCTTGACCGGATTCTCGCCGTCCTTGCTACTCGGCGATCCGCACGCCGCCAGTATCAGAGCGACGAGCAGCAACACCGGCAGGACGGCTCCTCGTATGTAGCGCACCGCCGGAAGTTAGCAAGTCGGTCGGCGGTCACCAAGGGTTCTGCTCAATCCGGGTGATACGAGCCTTACCGCCAGCAGGAATACCTGAGGTAGCGCTCGCCGCCACCACGGATTACCGCCGCCGTCCATGACGGCACGCTCCCCGCCGACAACACTGACCTGTATCCGCTTGACCAACGAGGAGGCTCCGCATGACAACGTCCATCGCCCGCAGCAGCCACACCGTCTCGCTACTCGACGGCGAGATCGTCGAGGAATCCGAACACGGCTCGATGCGCCGGGTCACCGCTGATGCCATGCCGATTCTGAAGAATCTGTCGATCAAGCGCCTGTTGCTCAATCCGGGGGCCATGCGCACGCCCCACTGGCACGCCAACGCCAACGAACTCACCTACTGCGTCTCGGGAACCGCGCTGGTGTCGGTCCTGGACAACCACAGTGTGTTCTCGAACTTCATCGTCACCGCAGGGCAGATGTTCCACATCGATTCCGGTGCGCTGCACCACATCGAGAACATCGGTACCGACGTCGCCGAGTTCATCATCGCCTTCCGCAACGAACGTCCGGAGGACTTCGGGCTGGGCGCCACCTTCGGGGCGTTCACCGACGCCGTGTTGGGCAATACGTACGACCTGCCGTCGTCCGACATCAGCAAGATCCGCCGTAGCACCGTCGACCACAAACTGGCAGCCCGCACCGGCGACCCGAGTATCCCTGCCGCTGCTCACTTCAACGACCCGCACAAGTTCGACATCGAGGCCCAAGCGCCCGGTCTCAACTACGCCAGCGGGAACGCACGCTTCGCCCGTGACCAGTTCTGGCCTGCGCTGAAGGACATCTCGATGTACTCGCTGCGCGTCACCGAAAGCGGTATGCGCGAACCACATTGGCATCCCGTCACCGCGGAGATGGGCTACGTGCAGCACGGCGACGCGCGCATGACCATCATGAATCCGGACGGGACCCTGGACACGTGGAACCTCACCACCGGAGACATGTATTTCATCCCCCGCGCCTACCCCCACCACATCGAGAACATCGGCGCCGACGACTGGCATTTCCTGATCTTCTTCGACCAGCCGTTCCCCGCCGACATCGGCTTCAAAGCCTCTGCCAGCGCCTATTCGCGTGAGGTCCTGGCCGCGGCATTCAACACCCACATCGATGACCTGCCGACGTTCCCCTTCACTCCGGCCGACCCGCTGGTGGTGTCCCGGGTGAACCCCGTCGATACGGACGGAGTCGGTCAACTCTGAGAAAGGGCGGCTACTCCGCGAGACGTACGGCGGTCTGTCCGTGCGAACCGTCAGCGTGCCTGGATGCGTTGCCGCCCAAGCGTTTCGCCACGTACATCTCCAGGTCTGCCGACATCACCAGGTCGTCGATGATCGTGGCGGCAGCGGAGTCGTCGACATCTGAGAGCGCGATCGTTGCCACTCCGACGCTGGCGGTGATGGCATACGGAGTGGCGGCGATCGCCGCACGCAGGCGTTCGGCGGCCGACGACTGATGGGGTCGGTGCGTGGTGTCGGCGATCAGGAACTCATCACCACCGCTGCGGCCGATCACCGCATCATGGCTGGCCTGCTTCCGGAGGATGTCGGCCACGGCGATCAGCGCACGGTCACCGAACAGGTGGCCACGGCTGTCGTTGAGGAGCTTGAACCCGTCGAGATCGATCACCGTCACCATGAGATGTGCGGACGTGCCCCGGTCCCGATGGATCAGCTCCTGGGCTTTGATGCCGAAACCACGCCGGTTCAGCAGGAATGTCAGTGGATCACAGTCCGCCCGGATGAGGTCGGTCACCAGGGCGTGGACGACGATCTGAATGCTGGCAGGCACCGTCACCGTGAGAACGAAAACCAACCACACTGCGCACACCGCGAGGACGGGTCGGCCGGACGTGGTCAGTCGGACGGCCTCGACCGTCGCGACGATCATCGCCACCTGGAAGTTGAAGGCCGCGTGGATGGCCCGGTGGGTGAATGCGACGTACGCCGCAGGTATCCCGAACGTGGTACAGACCAGGATGGCGACGGCCGGGTCGCTACAGGACAGCGCAACGGCGGCGATACAGGCCGTGACCATCGCGGCGAAGATCGTCGACCGTCGTCGGCTGGGCAGCCCGACAACCCAGATGAGGCCGGCGAGCACCAACCCGACGGTGGCCGCGCGGGTGACCAGTCGCGGGACGACGCCGACCGGTCCCTCGGGAACCGTCATCAGCGCAATCGGGATGAAGGTGCTCATGATGGCCACGGCGGCGATCATCGTGCGAACGAGGCCTGACAGCCCACGAAACTTCACGTACCCCATGAGCCAGTCGTAGTGATCGGACTGACGCCACCATTGCTTGACCCAACGCATGGTGCATCTCCCCCCAACGGGTTACCTGGACGTCCGCAGTCGTCAAACCCTCGCAGCCGCTGATCGCTGTCCGACGCACATTTGCTGACGAATGATTGCATCACATGTTCATCCAGTTTGCCAGGGGTGCAAACTGGGAATGTCGCCGCGTCGGAGATAGCCAACCGGGCGCGCGCCGCGACACCGCGGTGGGGCTCGGCGGCGGGGATGTGTACGGACCGGATGGTGATAACGCAGACTGAGACACCAATCCGACGCCCTGGAGGACCGATTCCGGAATGAGCCCAGTTGCCGAATTCGACTTCGTCATCGTGGGAGCAGGCAGTGCCGGCTGTCTGCTCGCCAATCGGCTCAGCGCCAACCCCGATCACCGGGTGCTGCTGATCGAGGCAGGCGGCAGGGACAACTGGTTCTGGATCAAGGTGCCGGTGGGCTACCTGTACACCATCGCCAACCCCCGCACCGACTGGTGTTTCACCACCGAGGCCGACCCGGGTCTGGCCGGCCGCAGCATCCACTACGCACGCGGCCGCGTCATCGGTGGGTGCTCGTCGATCAACGCCATGATCCACATGCGGGGGCAGGCCAGCGATTACGACCTCTGGGCGCAGGCGACCGGCGACGATCGCTGGCGTTGGGGTGGCTCCGACGGCGTCGGCGAGACGCTGGCGATCTACAAGCAGCTGGAGGACTACTTCGGCGGAGCCGACGAGTGGCACGGCGTCGGCGGCGAGATCCGCGTCGAGCGGCCACGGGTGCGCTGGAAGATCCTGGACGCCTGGCAAGCGGCCGCTGCCGAGGTGGGCATCGCACCGATCGACGAGTTCAACCGGGGCGACAACTCCGGCAGCGCGTATTTCCACGTCAACCAGAAGCGTGGCCGACGCTGGTCGATGGCCGACGCGTTCCTGCACCCCATCGCCCACCGGCCCAACCTCACCGTCTATACCGACAGCCAGGCCGTGCAGCTGCTGATGGACGACGGCGTCCAGGAGCATCAGCGTCGCGGCGCCTGGACCACCGCCCGACACCGTGCCACCGGTGTGCGGCTGCGCAAAGACGGCCAGATCGTCGATGTCCACGCCCGGCATGAGGTGATCCTGAGCGCCGGCGCGATCGGATCACCGCAACTCATGCAGGCCTCTGGTCTGGGTCCGGCCGGGCTGCTCACCGAGCATCACGTGCCGGTGGCCGTCGACCTGCCCGGCGTCGGCGAGAACCTCCAGGACCATCTGCAGCTGCGCACGGTGTACCGCATCCAGGGCGCCCGGACGGTCAACACGCTGTACCGGAACTTGGTCACTCGTGGCGGCATGGGGCTTCAGTACCTGGCGCTGCGCTCCGGACCGATGACCATGCCACCGTCGACGTTGGGGGCCTTCGCGAAAAGCGATCCGGCACTGGCCAGTCCGGATCTGGAGTGGCACGTGCAGCCCTTGTCCCTGCCCAAGTTCGGTGACCCGCTGCACTCGTTTGGGGCGATAACTCCCTCGGTGTGCAATCTGCGCCCCACCTCGCGGGGTCATGTGCGCATCGCCAGTGCGGATCCCCTGACGAACCCGAAGGTCATGTGCAACTACCTGTCGACCGAAGCCGACCACCAAGCCGCGGTGAAGGGCCTGCGGATGACCCGGAAGATCATGGCGGCGCCGGCCCTCGCGCGCTACCGGCCCGAGGAGCTGCTTCCCGGCCCGCAAGTGGCCAGTGACGACGACCTGCAGCAGGCAGCCCGCGAGCTGGGCACGACCATCTTCCATCCGGTGGGCACCTGTGCGATGGGAGCCTTTGACACACAAGGTCTTCCGCGTTCAGCAGCCACGGTGCTCGATACCGACTGCCGGGTGTATCGCGTCGCGGGTCTGCGCGTCGTCGACGCGTCGGCGATGCCCACCATCACGTCCGGGAACACCAACGCGCCGGTGATGCTGATCGCCGAACGCGCTGCGCGGGCGATCCTGGGGTGAAGCGCACAGATCCTGGCGTCATCGAGCTGAGCGTCGCGTTCTACAGCCCGGACGGGACGACCTTGCCGTTGACCGTCACCTCGACCTGACCGGTCTTCGTGTTGTACGCGATCTTGCCGTGCTCGAACGTCGCGACGAGTTGATCGCCGATGGGCGTCTCGTCACTGGTGACGACGCCCAAGGGGCCGGCCGAGCCGTTGGTGCCGGTGGCTGCGGGCACGCCGTCCGCATCGCGCTGGACATTCCAGGCTTCCCGGATCTTGCCCCAGATGATGTACGCGGGCGTGCCCGCCTGGCTGTTCTTGGCCACGATGGCGCCACCCTGGAACTGCTGGAAGACGACGCCGCTGTCGCGGGTTCCGGCGTTGTGGTCACCGGTCAGGGGCTTGCCGAGAGCCGACTTCTGCTTGTCGCTCGCCGACGCGTACTTGGCCGCGATCGGGCCGGTCAGCGTGACCTCGACGTCCCGCTCACCGATGAGCTTCACCTCGGCGGGCGGCGCCGGAACTTCGGACGTCACGACCAACGCGACCTGCGGTTCCTGAGCCGACACACCGACGCTCGTGCCGTTGCTGCAGCCGGCAACGGCCAGTGCGACGGCGGCCAGGCCGGCGATGGTGGTGCGGCGGTACGTGCTCGTGTCCATAGGTTTCCCCTCACGTCTTCGGTGTGGTGCGCGTCATGTTGCAGCTGATGCCCCGGCCCGGTCACGACCATAACGGAGGCACTTCAGCACCGCGCGCCGCCCGGTATGAGGTGTCGAGCGAAGAAACGCGCCGCGTCCTCCCCCGCGAACGAGGGGATGCCGGTGTGCCCACCCATGTTGGCCTGCAATGTCTTCTCTCGGGAGCCGAGAGCATCGAACACGTCGAGCGCCATCTGGCGGTCATTCGATTCGTCGTCCCACTGCAGCAGGACGTGCAGGGGAATCGTGATCCGACGGGCCTCGTCGAACATGGCGCGGGGTACGAAACTGCCGGCGAACAAACCCGCGGCAACGATGCGTGGCTCGACCACGGCCAACCGGATACCGATGGCCAGCACACCGCCGGAGAAGCCGACCGGACCGCTGATCTCGGACAGTGCGAGGAGCGCATCGAGCACGAACTGCCATTCCGGGACGGCGGTGTCGACCAACGGGATGACGAGCCGGTCGACGATGTCGTCGACCGGCTCGCCCGCGGCCAGCGCCCGGTGCAGATCGGCGCGGGCCTGCTCGAGGTCAGCCAGGCGGGGGCGATCGCCGCTGCCGGGTAGCTCGATGGTCGCTGCGGCGAAACCGTGTGACAACGCGGCGCGGGCGCGGTTCGCGAGTCGCGGATACATCTGCCGCAGTCCCCCGGGATGACCCAGCAGGATCAGTGGTGCGGGGGAAGACCTCGGTGTCCACAGGATGCCGGGGATGTCGTTGAGACTGAATGCGCGCTCGACGCTGCCGTCGTCGAGACGCTGTTCGGAAATGAAGTCCATGGCCGTGCCTTTCGGGAGTGCTGTGAGACGGCGCTCCCGGGACGACCTATCGCCCGACTGTGGCCCTGGTGAGGAGCACCCACGTCGATACGTTCACGGGTACCACCTCCTCGTCCTCTGGCTAAGTCCCCTGGGGTGGTGGGAATTCGGGGACGGGGCTGAGGTGGGCGGAGATGTTCAGGCCGTGTCGGTGC